>NZ_VIKZ01000020.1:0-14759 GCF_009711985.1 Dolichospermum sp. UHCC 0260
ACAACTGACCACACTAAACCAGAAACTTAGATTAATACAAAAATAAATTATGAACAGTAAAATTTTGCTAACATCTGTATTTTTAGTCACAGTCAGCTTATCAGGTACAGTGCAAGCGGCAAATTATGAAGATATTAGACAGTTATTGGCAAATAAACAATGTCCAAAATGTCTTCTTGGTAACGCTGGGTTAGTAATGGCTGACTTAGCTGGGGCAAATTTAAACGGTGCAAATCTTGCGGGTGCGAATTTAAGTCGGGCAAATTTGGCTGGTGCGGATTTGCGAGGTGCGAATTTAAGCGGTGCGAGTTTATTTGGCGTGAATTTAAGTGAGGCTAAACTTAGTGGTGCAAATTTAAGCGGTGCTGATTTAAGAGATACTTATTTAATGAATGCTGAATTGAAAGGTGCGAATATTACAGGTACAAATTTTCAAGGTGCGGTAGGAATACCTTCGCAAATTGCTAAATCAGAAGATTTTTATGCTTGGGGTGTAGCAGCAGCAGAAAAGGGGAATCTTAAACCAGCTATTGATTATTTTAGCCAAGCGATCGCACTTAAACCAGACTATGCTGGGGCATATTTAGCCCGTGGTGTCGCTAGTTACCAAAGTTTAGATAGAAAAAACGCTTTAGAAGATGCCCAAAAAGCAATAGAACTATTTGAAAAAGAAAAGAATAGTGAAGGAACACAAACAGCCAAAGCATTTATTTTAGAATTAAAAACCCCTTACACAGAAACAGTGAATACAGGTAAACCTAGCTTTATGGATTTTGCGGGTAGTCTAGGTTCAGTCTTATTACAATTTTTGCCCTTCTAATACCCAGTTCATTAATCTATCATTATCTGCGGTTAATGATTATGAAAATCTTGTTCTATGCAGCTTCGTCTTAACTTAGGATACTAACTAAGAAGCAATAATGGCACAGAAGGGAAAAAGATAAATGTCAGAAAATCTTAGAAGTAAAACTATCACACAAGGGGTACAAAGATCGCCTAATCGCGCCATGCTTAGGGCTGTAGGTTTTGAAGATGCAGATTTTAACAAAGCCATTGTCGGTGTAGCCAATGCCTATAGCACCATTACCCCTTGTAACATGGGGATAAACGAACTGGCACAAAGGGCGCAAACCGCGATTAAAACCGCCGGTGCAATGCCCCAAGTTTTCGGGACAATTACCATTAGTGACGGCATTTCCATGGGAACAGAAGGGATGAAATACTCCCTCGTTTCACGGGAAGTTATCGCTGATTCCATAGAAACAGTCTGTACTGGGCAAAGTATGGACGGTGTATTAGCAATTGGTGGCTGTGATAAAAATATGCCAGGGGCAATGTTAGCCATGGCGCGGATGAATATCCCTGCTATCTTTGTTTACGGTGGTACAATCAAACCCGGACACTATGAGGGTAAAGATTTAACTGTTGTCAGTTCCTTTGAAGCCGTTGGTCAATACAGTGCTGGTAAAATTGACGAAAATGAACTGTTAGCAGTTGAACGCGGTGCTTGCCCCGGTGCGGGTTCATGTGGAGGGATGTTTACAGCCAATACCATGTCTTCAGCTTTTGAAGCCATGGGCATGAGTTTACCCTACTCCTCCACCATGGCTGCTGAAGATCCAGAAAAAGCCGACAGCACCGAAAAATCAGCCGTTGTCCTCGTTGAAGCTATACGAAAACAAATATTACCTCGGCAAATTATCACCCGCAAATCCATAGAAAACGCCATTTCCGTGATTATGGCTGTGGGTGGTTCTACCAATGCAGTATTACATTTTCTAGCGATCGCCCGCGCTGCTGGTGTTGAACTAATTTTAGACGACTTTGAAACCATTCGCGGTCGTGTTCCCGTCATCTGTGATTTAAAACCCAGTGGTAGATATGTAGCCACCGACCTACACAAAGCCGGCGGTATTCCCCAAGTCATGAAAATGCTATTAGCCCATGGCTTGCTGCATGGTGATTGTATCACCATTTCCGGGCAAACAGTCGCCGAAGTCTTAGCAGATATCCCCGCAGAACCACGGACAGACCAAGACGTAATTCGTCCTTGGCATAACCCCATGTATGCCCAAGGACACCTAGCCATTCTCAAAGGCAACCTGGCCATAGAAGGGTCAGTAGCCAAAATTACCGGAGTCAAAAAGCCTGTAATTACAGGACCCGCGAGAGTATTTGAATCGGAAGAATCCTGTTTAGAGGCAATTCTCGCCAAAAAAATCCAATCTGGGGATGTTATCGTTATCCGCTACGAAGGACCAAAAGGCGGACCCGGTATGAGAGAAATGTTAGCCCCCACCTCCGCTATTATTGGGGCTGGTTTAGGTGACTCTGTAGGCTTAATTACCGACGGACGCTTCTCCGGTGGTACTTACGGCATGGTAGTCGGTCACGTTGCCCCAGAAGCGGCTGTAGGTGGTAACATCGCCTTAGTAGTAGAAGGTGATAGCATTACCATAGATGCCAATGCCCGATTGTTGCAACTGAATGTATCAGCAGCAGAATTAGCTACTCGTCGCGCAAATTGGCAACCACTTCCACCCAGATATACTAAGGGCGTACTTGCGAAATATGCCAAACTTGTAGCTTCCAGTAGTGTGGGTGCAGTAACAGATTTGGACTTATTTGCTAATTAGTAATTATATGAGATCCCCAACTTCTTTGAGAAGTCGGGGATCTGAATTGAATTAAGATATTTGAAGATTATGCAGCTAAATTCAAACTTATCAGCAACAGTTACTCAACGTTGGCAAATATTGAAAAATGGGATTAATCAAAATTTAGATTCTTTCACTCAATCTGTACAACAACAAGCGACAAAAACAACTGATAATACTAAAGATTATTTAGAAAATAATTGGCACAATGTCGAGAAAATTACTAATAATACATCAGGAGTAATTCAAAAAACTATTAATACATCTGTGCATGATTTTTTATCACAATATCCCTGGTTTTTCCAAGTATTAGAAATATTCACATGGGGAATAAATCACCCTGTCAGGGGTGGAATAATTTTATTATTTACAATTGCAGTGATTTGGAGTATCATTAAAGCAATTGTTAGAATCATAGAAACTGCCAGTTGGTCAATTTTAAAAATTCCTTTTATATTACTACAAAAATTATTAAAATCTCTTTGGATAACATTTCCTAAAGTGGGAATTTTCGGCATTGGTAAAATTCAAAGTAAACAGCAACGGTTAGCTGAAATTTCCCAGCGTTTAGAAGTTATTCACAACGAACAAAAAGCACTATTACAAGAAGCTGCTAAACTCATGAAATCAGATCCAGAAAATATGATGACTAATTCTAACGGTCAGGAGACATCTGTTTAATTATCTCATCTTTTTGACCAGATACAAAATTAGCAAACCGGACAGCTAAAGGTGGTACAAAGAGAAAAGGACTACTAAAACCGGAAAATATATGTAGTCCTGAAAATTCAGAAATAGCACCAATTAAAGGCAATTTATCCTGAGTAAATGCCACTAAACAATGATGCCATGTTCCTGGTAAATTTCCTAAACTTGGTAATATGTTCGTAATACTTTCTCGTAACCATTGTTCACTTGCTGTTGAGTTAATTTCCGCTTGCGGATTTGTTAAAACCCGGCTAATTTGACCTATGCGTAAACTCCCGTCCAGAAATTGCACCACACCAGCATCTAAAATTGGTGATACTATTTCATGATTCGGGTTATCCCATAATTCATCAATTTGAGTAGATTCTGCTTCTAGTTCATATCTTTGCAGATTTGCGGGTGATACTAAGCTATGTAATTGAATATCTGTAGATGGTATTTCAATGATTTCTGCATGAGAAAAATATATTTTCGCAGCAATATCCATTGATTTTAGTAGTTTACGAGTAATTCCTCCAGCACAAATCACAACATTATCACTCTGAAAAGTATTAGTATTTGTTTTCACACCTGTACATTTTTTCATAGAAGTAGTTACTAGTTCTATAAATTCCCCAAATTGGATTTCTCCTCCTAAATCTATCATTGCTTGAATGTAAGCTTGGGTAGTTTTTTCTGGGTGAACATGACCATGTTTAACAGTTAATGCACCAGATATAGCTTCGGGGTTTAAAAAAGGTTCTAATTCACAAGCTTCTTGAATACTAATTAAATGCGGAGGAATAACAACATCTTGATAAGATTTAGCCATTGTTTCGGGATTAATATCTACGGAAATAGTCATTAATAAATTTAATTCCCGAAATTGAGTATCTGCATTTAATTCTTCTGATAATATCCGATGACGGGTTAACCCTTCTGTAGATAATTGTTTTGTAATTGCTGTTGTTGCTGACCAAAAACTAATGCCACCATAACTATAACGGGTAGCATTTTGGGGTGTTTGGTATTGTTCCAACAAAAGTACAGAAAATCCAATTTTTGTTAATTCATACGCAAGTGCAGCACCAGTAATTCCCGCACCAATAATAATCCAGTCGTAAGTTTTCATAATTTAGTAAAAATGTATATTGCACATGAATTATTAAATGTTTTATTCATTTTAATGAAAGCAAGAATTCTTTTGTCATAAATTCATCAGCGATTTTTCCATCAGTGGGTAAGTATATACAAACTTGAATATCTAACTCTTTTAAAAACTTGCACATCAATGGTCCAACATCTTGCCATTGTAAATTACCAAGTCCACAACCTAAAGCCGACATTGCCAAAGATTTTATACCTTGTTGTTTATAATTATCCTGAATCCATTTTAACACCAATCCACTTATCTCAGAGTAGTTACTCAACTACGTAGAAGTTTTGCTTGTATACTAGGAATTAAGCAACTGAGCTTTACGCTTACCTGGAAAGGGTGTAAAGTCTATTTATAATTCCTAGTGTTGATGACTCAGCAGCTTACAATTAAATAGACTGAAATTATAAATATCATAACTGCTTGACAACGCTTTCAATTAAACTATTTCAGAGTATTTAAAACGATGAATATGCAAGAACAACCTAACGGTGCAGATAATAAACGCGCTGACAAGACAGAAATCGCTCTGCATCTAGATTCTGAATTAATAGAGCAAATTCAACATCTCACTAATGACCCCAGTAAAGTGATTGAAGTGGCTATCCGTCAATGGTTACGCGGTGATTTCACCAGAGATGATGAGTTAACACGTACACCCCTACGCACACCCGTTCCCCCTCGTGGTGAATGGAATGATTAAAATCATCCGACAAGTGTCAACAAATAATAAGAAATGTAAAATTTAATGCCTTGAATGCCATAAAGGTCAAAAATCCACAGTTTAAAAATGGGAAAGCTGTAAAAGTTTATGCCAGAATTCAAGTAGCGTTAGTTTGACACTCCCCGTGTCTGTAGACCGGGGGGTGTCAATAAACAGAACTACCAGAAATATTCGCCGAACACTAGATTTAGTGAAATTAGTGGTTTTGTTGATAATTGTTTACAGGTTGCCAAATTATGGTAGAATAGTGTACTGTTGTTGAAGTGAAGTTATAAATCAATGACTAAACTAAAACTACAGGGTTAAAATCCAAGTAAATAAGCGCCTTTGGCCGATTGGGGAGGCAACGAACTCATAATTCGTCTTCAGGCTGGTTCGATTCCAGCAGGGCGCACTTTGCAAAATCCTAACTATAATAAATCACGTTTTTCAGGTTTTTGCCTGTTAATTGCCCATTCTATCTGTCGTAAAATCCCCCTTAACATTCTTACTTCCGCAGTTTGTGGATAAGCACGATTATACAGGTAGCGGAATTTTTCCATGCGACTAGCTGCGGTATGAGGATAAAGATAACCAATGGACAGCAATAAAGATTCCAATTGTTGATAGTATGCTTCCATCGCATCTAACGGGGCAATTTCTGAAACAGGTATATTCTCTTCTATAAATAAGTCTGTAGATTGTGACAATTCATAACAACAAATAGAAACCGCAGTAGCTAAATTCAAAGATGGATATTCTGGATTAGTGGGAATAAAAACTAATTTGTGGGCATAATTTAATTCTTCATTAGTTAATCCCCTATCTTCCCTGCCAAAAATTAAAGCTACAGGCTTTTCTGCTGCTGCTAATAACCAGGGTAAAGCGGTGCGAGGGGTTTCTAGAGGAATTTCTCCACTGTAGTCCCGTCCCATGGTTGCAATGGCACGGACACAGCCCTGTAATGCTGCTGGTAATGTATCTACTATGATCGCAGATTCTAAAATGTCTTTGCCACGAACTGCCATTTTTATAGCATCCGAGGATGTGCGATCGCATTGAGGATTGACTAATATTAATTTAGATAAGCCAAAATTTTTCATAACTCTGGCCACTGAACCTATATTCAATGGTCCGGCTGGTTCTACTAATACGATAATTACGTTATGGCAACTGGGTTGTATATTAAAACTTTCTGTCATACTTATTTACTTTTACTGGCTCTAATCATCATAATTCAACATTTAATGCATTCATTATCTATATGCAAAACTAGTGGTTTAAGTAAAAAAATATCAAATACTAGAACTTATGCACAATATTCAAAAGTTAAAAAACCTTGGCAAAACTTGGAAAAATATCAAGTCCTGCCAAGGTATTTAGTTACAAGTAATTACTATGAAATGCTGGCTTTAATTAAACCAGAACAAACTGATTAGGATTAGCCACACTCAAAGCGCTGGCTTGAATACCAGTTAAAGTGGCTAAAGTTTGACCACCAAAAATAACCGCAGTGTCAGCACCAACTTGAGTCAAAGTTAGATTAGCTGTAGTGATACCTAAATTGGCAGCGCCAGAAATACCAATTACATCAGTACCAATTTGGAAATCTAGAATGGTGTTAGTAGCTTTGGTTAATTCACCAAAAACAATCCAGAATTGGTCAGCGCCAGCACCACCAGATAGGGTGTGACCACCACCAAGACCAATTTCAAAGGTATCATTACCATCACCACCCAAGGCACGACCATTAGAACCATTACCCAGGAAGAAGATATCATTACCAGCGCCACCGGAGGCACGGAAATTACTGGCTTCATCTCCGAAAAATGTGTCGTTATCAGCACTACCAAAAGCGCGATCGCCATTGGCTAAAAACACGGTATCATTGCCGCTACCACTGTCAATAATGTTATTGCCGGCAAGAGCGCCCGCAGCCGCACTATCAATCTCATCATTACCAGCACCACTAAACACGACATCATTAATACCACCAAAGCCAGGAGTTTGCTTGGCTACAATCGTATCGGCATTAGGTGTACCAGCAAAGAATTGTGTGTCCTGAATCAAATTGGCATTAGGCGCAGTCAAGAAAGATAACTGACCACCTTCAACCAGGTTTTCTTGTCTAGTTTTTGTGCCATCACCATTACCATCAATATTTGTGGCGGTAATAATTGTTCCAGAACGAATACTATGCGCCTGGACATCAAAGACAAACTGTGTACCAGGAGCGTTACCAAAAAGACTAGAAACGTCTAGAATACCTGAAGTTTCCCAGTTACCGATATCAGTGGGGCTAGAATCAGTTTGACCAGAAGGAACAGCCGAGCGATCAACTTGTGCAATTTTAGTTAAGCTGTCCGCTGGATTGGCAGCAGCAGGATCAAGAACGTAAATAGAGGCTTCTTGCTTAGAAGTTGCACCCCAGATATCTGCTCCTAGTGCGCGGTCTTCTTGTAAGTAAATTTTGCCATTATCAGCCCAGTCGAGGTTATCAGGACTACGCATACCGAAATCTTGTTTACCAGCGTCGTTGCCATCGTAAAGGATGTCAATTTTTGCAGTGATTTCTGGTGCAGTTGTAATCTTCCACAGAGCATCATTTCCAGATGTGGGGTGTTGAATGGCAACGATAAATTCATTGGGATTGTTTGTAGAAATCAACCCAGTAGGTTCAGATCCAGGAACTCCCAAACTAGCCCAACGAGTAATTGATTCAGCTACACCATCCTTATTGCTATCAGATGCCTTCCAGATATCGCCAGGACCGTTGTCTTCGATAATGTAAAGATTACCAGCAGCATCACTAGCCAAGTTGTCAGGGTTATTGAGGTTGGTACCAGCAGCTAAAGCAGTACCACCATCAATTGTGCTACGACTAGCAAAAAGCTTAACTTCATTGGTTTTGAGGTTAATGCCATAAACTGCGTTTTCGCTAGTTGTAGCTACATAAAGAATGTCACCAATAATTTCTAAGTCTTCTGGACGACCGTAGGGTGTACCACCAACTTCATCCGCTGCTGCCCGTCCGCCCGTAGTAGTGCTACTAAAGTCAAAGGGATCGGCGGTGGTGGTTTTCACGCCATTAGCATCGGTAATCGCCACCCAAGTAGCTGCACCAGTGCGAGTAGTAGCTGCATTTGCAGTAGAGTTCCAGTTTTCCGAAGCATTACCTGTAAAGGCAGTTACCTTCAAGACAAAACTTTGTCCAACACTCAAATCACCAACAGTCTTAGGTACAAACTTGTAGATAGAACCAGTGTTGCTCTCATCAATAAAGTACAAAGTACCAGAGGTGTCAAACTTCAATCCTTCATGGGAAACCGCAGGAATATTGCTGCGCCAAACCACATTGGCTGTATCACCAGCAGCCATCAAGGGGTTAAGCCACTCAAATAGACGACCATTGGTTCTTTCTTCTGCTGTAATAACTGTTCCATAGGGAGTATATACCGCAGGGTCAAAGGGACCAAAATCATCGTTATTCTTATCCCAAGCCGCAGGATTACTGGTGTAGGGTAAGGAAACTTGACCAGTCAAGGCTGAAACAAAGTCGCCAGTTTGGGTGTCGTAGCGAGCTAAACCAGCGCCTTGACTTACTTCCATCGGAATGTAGATGTAGCGGTTGGTGGGATCGAGTGCCACCATGTCCCAGTTACCAAAGGTGGCAGCAAATTGAGGATCTAGGTTAGCTTTGTTGCGGTCAACAATTTCTGTCTGAGTGAATCCTGTTGGTAGTAAAAAGGGTGCAGTGTCTTCTGCTGTAGGAACAGTAGCAGTAGTAGAAAGAAGTTGGCTAAAGTCAACATCAATTTTGTAGGTTGTACCCCAAACATCAGGACCTGCAGTAATACCAGTGGAGGCTAAAACAGCTTGAGTACCATCGAAAGGATTGGTAGCGATATCTTCAGGACGAGAGAATCTGAAGGCATTAACGGCGGTAGCTAACTCATTTTGTTTTGTTTGTGTAGCAAAACCTTGAGCGTCATAACCTGTAGTATTTGCTTTTGTGGGATCGTAGTAAGAAATTTCTACAAATTGACCGTTTGTGCTGTTACCACTGCCTTTGAACTGGCTAGGATTAGCTTCAATTGCATCAGTAGCATTTGCAGGATCGTCAGCCACCCATACGAATAGTTTACCCTGTGCTAAACCATTGCGTTCCAGGAAACCGCCAGCTTTTTTATCGCCAACATAGAGATATAAAGGCGCGTTACTGCTATCATCACCAATTAAAAAGGCAACTTTATCAGTGCGTCCTGTATTTAGTTCTGTGACGTTTTCCCACGAAGCGCGACCAAATGCCGGGACTGCATATAAAGTATTTGTTTGTGTATCTAAGGCGAATTGTGTACCATTACTGGTTTCTTCACCAGAGAAGAAAATACGATCAGCTAAACCAATACCCGCACCAAACTGGTTGGCTTCAAACAAAGCAGCAGAACAAAAACGCTGAATACCACCAAATTCTAAGTCAGCAGCAGCATCAACAACTTCACCTTTGCGGTTGATAATTGTGTCATGGGCTAATCCAGCGTTGACAATTTGCAATGTCCGCTTGTCAACATCGAAATAGTTAACTCTTGCACCGGGGAGTTGAGTACCGTTTTTCAGGGTGTACTTATAACCATCAGTAGCCGCTACCTCATTAACAACTAATACACGAACAGTTGTATCGTTGAGTGAGTAAGCGCCAATACCGTCAAGAATCCCAGGAGCAACATAGTTGCCAATTTTGTCACCAACTGTAAAAATAGGGTCAACGGTGTAACCATTTAATCCTTTTACTTGAGACGGTTGGGTTGTATCGAATGGTGTGTTAGCCATAAAATCTCTCAGTTTTCTTTGTAATGCTTACTGAATCAATGCTTGGTAAATTTAGGAGAACCTATACTTACCGAATATGAATATTACCTTTCAGTAGAATCTCACGCAGAGGTTAAGAAGGCACTATGATTTGGCTATTTCTTGATTAAAAATCCTGCTAAAAGTTAATTTTTGATTAATTAAAGATTATCTATTTATAGGTACTATGCCAATATTAAAACTAATACACACCCGATCGTCATTACTCATATTCATTTCCACACCATGTAATAGCCAACTGGGAAATATTAACATTGTCCCTTCACGAGCTTTATAAGTGATTTTGGGGAAAGTCCAGAGATTAAACTCTATGGAAGGTGGTACGATCATCTGTGAAGCTGGTCGCGGATCAGAGAAAAATATGCCACCACAATTTTCAGGAGTTTTCAGATAATAAACTCCACTTAAAATTGAGTTGGGATGATTATGTACAGAGTTGGAGGCAAGTTTACGATTAATAATTGCCCAAGAAGTTGTAATTTTGAGACTAAACTTTTGTAAGTCCCATTGTAAAAATGTGGCAACTTCTAAGACATTTTGATTAATGATTTGTATCAGGTTGTCAAAACTATCCCTTTCATGCAACCTATCTGTACTATGCCATCCTAGTATATTTGACCATTTCTCACCCTGACTATCTCGACGTTCTTCCGCATAGATAGTTTGTAAGAGTGGAGGATTTAATTGTTGATAATTTTCTAGGGAAAAATGCCAAACAGACGTGGGAAACCAATCATTTCTAGAACCAACCATAATTTTGATTTATGTTTATATTGACTTGTGAACTTTGTCGCTGGGCAAAAAACATGGACGGCTAAAAACAAAAAAAGCCTAAGTCCTGTTAAGCTCAATAGGTAACTTTCCTGCACTGAACTGTTTTATGCACCTACCTTCCTTTCTATGGTTATGGAAAATAGCCGCTTGGTCAATGGGATTATCTTTACTAGCCTATTTATTTTTAGCCATAACTGGTCTTTGGATGTTACGGGTTAGAACAAACCCAGAATCTTTCGGTATTCTCTTACCTTGGTATCGTCAGCAGGTGCGATCGCTCCATTATATAATCGGCATAACTATGGTTAGCCTAGTATTATTACTTCTAGCCGTTGGTATTGTGGGTACATTAGGACACTTTGGTTCACTGGGACATTCACCACATTTAGCCGCTGGGTTAATAGTCGTCATCTTAGTTTTAGTATCCGCATTTAGCGCCACTCAAATTAATACCACACAACTTTGGGCTAGACCATTACATCTTGGTTGTAATTTCTGCTTATTACTAGGATTCGCTTGGGTATCTCTCAGCGGTTGGACTGTGGTGCAAAAGTATTTACCTTAATTCTCAGTTTCCACTATGCTTCTGTTATGTCTGGGAAATTATGCAGACCACACACAAATAATTTATCCTGAAAATCCTGATTCAGCCCTTGACAAAATTCTCAGTTTCAATTACACTTATGTTAAGAGTAGGAAAGTGTTCGCCCATATATATAGGGTTTTTATTTATCAAATTATTCAAAGCAGTAAAACCAACGTTCATAAATGATTCATACTTTCAAAAATTTGGGTACGCAAGACATTTTTGATGGTAAAGATTCTAAAGGTGCTCGAAAAACCTGTCCCTCATCCCTTTGGAAGCGTACAATTCGTAAACTAGATCAGTTAGACTCAGTTACAAGTCTAGAAGATTTAACAATTCCCCCAGGTAATTGTCTAGAAGCATTAAAAGGTGATAGAGAAGGTCAGTATAGTATTCGTATTAATGATCAATATCGAATTTGCTTTTTTTGGCGAGAATTAGGGGCAGATGCAGTGGAAATTGTAGATTATCATTGAGGTATTACATTTATGAAAATCCCAACCCATCGTCCTCCTACCCATCCTGGAGAAATGTTATTAGAAGAGTTTATGATTCATGAGGGTTTAACACCCCAAAAAATAGCTGAGTCTATTGGTGTTACAGAACAGCAAATTGTAGATTTAATCGCAGGTAAACAGCATATCACACCCAGTTTAGCACTGCGGTTATCCAAGTTTTTTGGCATATCTGTTGATTTCTGGATGAATTTACAAGTTCGCTGGGATCTATATTATGCTCAACAAGCAGAAGCAGAATTTCTGAATACAATTAATCCTTTTGTCGCTTGAATGTCTGAATCAGGATTTTCAGGATTTACAGGATGTTGTTGGATGATTGTTTTTGGGAAGTGGGGATTTTTTTTGTCTGAATCAGGATTTTCAGGATTTAAGGATTTACAGGATGTGATTGAAATATTGTTTTTGGGAAGTGGGGATTTTGGGAAGTTGGGATATTTTAAAGGTGTTGTTTTATGCTCTTCTTTAGATGATTAGTTTACAGCATTTTCGCAATTACCAATTACCCATCTTGAAAATTCTTAAATCCTGATTCAGACAAAATCATTTCCAAAATCCCAACAAACAATCATTAAACAACATCCTGAAAAATCCCAACTTCCCACAAACGATCATTAAACAACATCCTGAAAATCCTCAAATCCTGAAAATCCTGATTCAGACAAAATCATCTCCAAAATCCCCACAAACAATCATTAAACAACATCCTGAAAAATCCCAACTTCCCACAAACAATCATTAAACAACATCCTGAAAATCCTCAAATCCTGGATATCCTGATTCAGACAAAAAAAATCACCAACTCCCCACAAACAATCATCCAACAACATCCTGAAAATCCTTAAATCCTGGATATCCTGATTCAGACATTGACAAAGTTCTCAGTTTCGACTATGCTTATGTTATAGGTGGAAAAGTATGCGCCCATATATATAAGGTTTCCACATCCAGTATTTATCCAAAAAGAATTCCGCCTAACTGCTGGGGCAAGAGAAAAGAAAAAAGAGCAGAGGGCAAAAGAGCAAGAATATAAAAGGCTACTAAGTCCTCGCCGCACCACTACATACAACCCGAAAACCGAGCCTGCTGTAGTGGCCATCGAGGTTGAGGTAGTAGCGACAAGCAGAACGGCAACCCTGAGGATTGTAGTTCCACGAACCACCGCGCAGCAGCTTCATATTGCTTCGACTAATCAAAGCGCTGCCATTCATAGGCGCGTTTATATAATTTTCCTGCCCATCATCTTCGCACCATTCCCACACATTACCGTGCATATCATACAAACCGAAAGCGTTAGGGGGAAAAGTTCCTACATCAGTGGTTTGTCCTCGATATTGCTTTCGATATTGCCCTCTCTGTGCAGCAGTGTAGGAATAGTTACCATCATAGTTTACCAAATCTGGGGTAATACTTTCACCAAAATAAAAAGGTGTCGTTGTTCCCGCCCTACAAGCATACTCCCATTGTGCCTCACTGGGCAACTTATAGTTTTTACCTGTTTTTTGGCTTAACTTTCGACAAAAATTAACCGCATTATTCCAACTCACACATTCAACAGGACGATTATTACCTTTGAAGTGAGCAGGGTTGTTTCCTATGATAGCTTGATATTGTGCTTGAGTTAAAGGATATTTACCGATAAAGAAGCTAGGAAGAGTAACTTGATGTTGGGGACTTTCATTATCTCTTCTTTTCGCTTCGTTTTCCGGTGAACCCATGTAAAATGTTCCTGCGGGTATTTCCACCATTTCCAATTCCACCCCATTTCCCAAATCTTCCACAAAGTAATTTGCTGAGTGGTTGCGTCGGTTGATAATGCTTCCTTTCTCGTTGGTTGTGACAATTTCAAAAGTGAAAGTTTTGAGATGATTATTTTGTGATTGAATACCTAAAAATGTAAACCATTCTGAAATAGACTGAGGACGGTTTTGATAATCTAACTCCATTCCCTTGAGAATAGCATCATTTACCTTTTGACTAATTTGAGAATTGTATTTTTGCGGTGGTTCAATCGCCATTTTCATATCTAGCATTATCTTAGCATTCAGATAAGGACTAGGCAGAGGAATGAAAGGAGGTTCATGAACAGCGATAATTACATATAATGTCGCAGCTAAAGCATAAATATCTAAAGCCGGAGTGAAGTTACTTCTATTTTCAAATTGTTCTGGTGGTGCAAAAACCGGAGTTTTGGCATTTGTTAAACTCATCAATTCGGCAAAGTTGACTTCTCTGGCTAAACCAAAATCAATTAATATGGCTTTATTGTCTTCTTCTCTTAGTAAAATATTCGCAGGTTTAATATCTCGGTGCAGATAATTACGACTATGAATATAAATTAAAGCTTCTCCAATGCCTTTAATAATTTCTAAACCCGCACTTTCACTAAAAACACCATTCGCGTATAAATATTGTTCTAAATTTTTGCCTTTGACATATTCCATCACCATACAAGATAAACCATTTTCTTGAAACAGTTCAGGATAAACCTTGACAATGTGAGGATGATCAAAGGTAGCTAAAACCATCGCTTCGGTGTTAAACTTGTCCTGTTCTTCTGCTAAAAATTCTCCAAAACCTTCTGTATTCCCATATTTATCTCGATAGCGTTGTTTCAAAAAAGAGACATTGAGACTTTTGATAGCTACTTGTTTTTTGCGTTTATGGTCTTGCGCTAAATAGGTAATACCAAATCCTCCCTGTCCAAGAGTGTCAATAATTTCGTATTGTCCTCTTTTGAGTAGTTGCCCTGGGGTAAAATAAGCCATAATAAAATTTAAGTTGTCAGAATCAGGATTTAAGGATTTTCAAG
>NZ_VIKZ01000020.1:15133-26050 GCF_009711985.1 Dolichospermum sp. UHCC 0260
CTCATAACATAATCATAACATAGGCTTTTGGCTTTGTCAAGCCTTGATGATAATTTTAATGATTTTGAATTAAACCGCATCTACTTTGAATCGCATAGTTTTTTCTTAATCGGGTTTTTGCTGATTACCTATCCACCAAGCCAAACCACCCATAAATAATACCCCCATAACTCCCTGTAAAGGATTATTATTCACACCAGTAACCCAATCAGGAACTTGACCCGAATATTGGGTTAATTGTCCCACATTAATGATGTAATAACCCCAAACCAACCCACCATGTAAACCAATAGGTAAACCCAAACGCCCCCGTTTCCAACGTTTTCCCCATACCTGCGTTAAGCCCAACAGCACCAAAGCCGGAAACTGGGGTAAAGTATGAATAATTGCCTCCAAAGGTTTAATAAAATGGGATACAGCAAATAAAATTGCATCTATCCAGAGAGCGATATTTAATTTATAATCTCGTTGTAACTCATCCAATAACCAACCCCGAAATAATAATTCCTCTGCAAAACCCACACCCAAACTTACTAATAAACCTTCTAAAATTATTCTCCCTAAAAATACTTGTGGTTGTTGCCATACCAACCAACCTAGTACACCTTCCAAACTAAATAAAACTAAAACAGTAGTTAGTCCAATAGCCAACCCCTGCAACACATTCACCCCATTCAGGTGTGTAAATTCTAAACCATAATGGCTGAATATTTTTGGTTGTTGATAAACTTGATTACCCCAGATATTCAGCAGAAAAATAAACTCTATATATAATATAACCAGCGTCAAAATACTTTCTAAATTAGTATCTTTGACTAGCAAATAAATTGGTACAGCTAGGGGTAGCCATAAAAATAGTAAGGCCAGTATAAAACAAACCAGCCTCACAGGAACGGGGTATTGGGTAAGTTGAGTGAGATTAATTTTCATAAAGTTAGTCAGTTATCATTAGTCAACAATATACTGCTAATGACCAATGACCAATGACCAATGACTATTCGTCAGGTTCAATCGTACTACTTAAACCATGATTATTGAGGGTTTCAGAATAGAACTCCGCGTGTTCTTGAGCGCACCTAATTACTAAAGCTAACCCGTTATGGTGAGCTTCCATCATAATACTAACAGCTTGCGGTTGGGTGATGCTATTAACAGTAGTCATTAGCACCTGTACTACATACTCCATCGGATTATAATCATCATTATGGAGCAAGACGCGATACTGAGGCGCAAGCTTGCGGGATGTAGAACGCTTCTCAATGGTTTCGACTGACACGATTCTTTGCTCTTTTATTGTTGATTTACTACAATACAGTCCTGTTAGGCATTTGCTCAACAGTTATTTACTTCTGCACTGCCGCGGTTTCACCTGGAAATACTTTTGGCGTTGCTGAGAAGTTTTTTCCTAAAGCATCATAACACAAATAAAAGAAATTTGCATTGATAATGGGACAGAGAAAATTTTTCTTTGCCTTCTATCTCCTCACTAGCAACAGAAATTATTAAAATCAAGGAAACTGCAACATAGTTCCTACTCTAGATAGTTATGGATATCAGCCCAAAATTTCAACCAGGACAAATTGTGTCCTTGGATTATAGTCATCAAAATCTTTATGCAGAAGTTATTGAAATCGTGGTTTCCCGTCAATTGTGCTGGGTGCGTCCTTTACTGCTTGTGAACTCTACCCAAGAATTACCACTTGTGATGGATTTACGAAATGTATCTGATTTGTTATGGCCATTAGATTTATTTAGACCGGCTCTAGATACAGAAGTTATTGCTTTTTTAGGGCAACTTTTTCCCAAAGAACTCAAATTTGAGCCTGATTTAGGAGCTAAACAACAATTTAATTTATTTATTCATCAACTGTGGCAAGCATATCAACAAGGACAAGAAACATAAAGAGACTTAATTGCATAGGTAACACTAGCAACATAGGATGCTAGTAAGCAGCGTTGATGCCCAGTGCGATGAGACTTATCCCCAAGTAGGAACTAACTGTACCCGACCAGCATCCATCTCTGCCATTAGTAATTCTAAAGCTTCATAGTCAACATCAGAGATATGACCAAGCTTTGTTAATTCTGAGTTAATCTCATTTTCGATTTCTGGCGTTAATTTGCGGATATGCAGGGCTTTTTCTACCAACTGACGAATCACGTATCGAGTTTTCATAACAAATAAACCAAATTGCAGTTACTAGTCATTATCTCAGACAATTTTCGGTATAAAAGGTGATTTATACCTCTCGATCCTGTGATTTAGATCACTACTAAATAATCAAGACCAGTTATTCGGTAACTCTGTTTTTATCAGCGACAAAGGTAAAAATCAGGGCTGACAACTACAGAGAAATTTTACTGAAACCACCTCCATTCCTAGCTTCAGCAATAGTATTGCTATAGCGACAGATGATTAATCTGCATTCAGAAGGCATAAGTAGATTGTTTTTTAACTTGCTAAAAAAAAATGTATATATAAGTACACTTTACCATTGACTTATGACAATCTTTAAATAAACCCACTCAACCTATAAAGATTGAGTAAAGAGACTTCCAACTTGTAGCCAAGTCAGAAAAAAGGTTATCTTCAAATCAAATGCAAATCTAAACTTATCAAAGCTTATATGATAATTTCAATATAATTCCTAAAATTTTGCGCCTTTGCTCCTTTGCGTCTTTGCGCGAAACATAATTCATGCAGCACCAAATTTACAAGATAAAATTATTGAACTCAAGTTAAAATCTCTAATTAATGCTATTCTTAGAGTGGTTAGCTGTAATTTATGGTAGCTAGAAGATAGCAAGTGGCTGTTTTAGTTGAACAATTAATAACATCGGATATTTTAAAACCTGCTCGTTACCTGGGTAATGAGCGTTTAGCAGTCCATAAGCCTTGGGATACGGCAACAATTCGTTGGGTTTTGACCTATCCAGAAGTGTATGAGGTAGGAGCATCAAATTTAGGGCATATCATCTTATACAACATTTTGAATGCCCAACCTCGTCAATTATGCGATCGCGCTTACCTACCAGGAGCAGATTTAGCCGCAAAACTCCGCACTACGCAGACACCCCTGTTTGCAGTGGAATCTAAACGGTGGTTAACGGACTTTGATATTTTAGGCTTTAGTCTCAGTTACGAATTAGGCGCAACTAACATCTTAGAAATGTTAGATTTAGCCGGAATTCCCGTCACTAGAGAAGAACGGTTACAAGGAAATTACCCGCTAATTTTTGCCGGTGGACAAACAGCAACATCTAACCCCGAACCTTATACAGATTTCTTTGATTTCATCGTTTTGGGAGATGGTGAAGAACTACTTCCCGAAATAGGCTTGGTTTTAGAAGAAGGGAAAAAAACAGGCTGGAATCGAGAAGAACTATTATTAGACTTGGCACAAATCCCTGGTGTCTATGTGCCGCAGTTCTATGAAATGGGTATTGGTGGGGCTGTATATCCCCTGCGTCCAGATGTCCCCAAAAGAGTCCTGAGAAGAGTAGCTACGCCCATTCCTGCCTATTCTATTGGCTTAGTACCTTATGTAGAAACAGTCCATGATCGTCTCACCATTGAAATTCGTCGCGGTTGTACTCGCGGTTGTCGCTTCTGTCAACCAGGAATGCTAACTAGACCAGCGAGGGATGTCGAACCGGAAAAAGTAGTAGAAGCTATAGAAAAGGGAATGCGGGAAACTGGTTACAATGAGTTTTCCCTGTTGTCTTTAAGTTGTTCTGATTATTTAGCCCTACCAGCGGTGGGGATGGAAATTAAAAATCGCTTAAAAAATGATAATATTTCCTTAACCTTACCAAGTCAAAGAGTAGATAGATTTGATGAAAATATTGCTAATATCCTGGGAGGTACGCGCCAAGGTGGGTTGACCTTTGCCCCAGAAGCGGGTACACAAAGAATGCGGGATATTGTTAATAAGGGTTTGACAAATGAAGAATTATTGCGGGGTGTAAAAACAGCTTGGTCACAAGGTTGGGATAAAATCAAGTTGTATTTTATGATTGGTTTACCCGGTGAAACAGATGCCGATGTGATCGGTATTGTAGAAACGGTCAACTGGTTAAAACAGGAATGTTGGGAAAAAGGCCGAAGATCGTTAAACTTTACCTTGACCATTTCTAATTTTACCCCCAAACCCCATACTCCCTTTCAATGGCATTCAGTCTCCACAACGGAATTTGCGAGAAAGCAAAATCTCCTGCGACAAGAGTTTCGCAAAATGAAGAATGTGAAAGTAAATTTCACGGATTTTCGCATCTCCGCCATGGAAGACTTTATTGGTAGAGGCGATCGCACTCTGGGGAAAGTGTTACGTAGCGCTTGGGAACTGGGTGCAGGTATGGATTCTTGGTATGATAATGTAGATGCAGCATTTACAGCTTGGGAAACAGCCATTACCGAAGCCGGTCTAGACTGGAAATACCGTCAAGTTGAAAATGGCGAATGGAATCTGTTTGCTGCTGACAACAAAGAACCAGAAACCCTCTCACCTTTGGATACTCCCTTACCTTGGGATCATATTGATACTGGCATTGATAAAAAGTGGCTACAAGAAGACCTCCAACGCGCTCTAGAAGCCGCAATTGTCCCTGACTGCTCTTTTGAAGGTTGTTCTCATTGTGGAGTCTGTGGCACTGATTTCGGTCATAATGTGGTTGTGGCTGCACCACCCATTCCCAGCTTTATCGGTGATTTTGTTCCCAACACCACCAAAGCCCAACGATTGCGAGTATGCTTTGGCAAACAAGGGGATATGGCTTTGGTCAGTCACTTGGATTTAATGCGTCTATTTGATCGAGTTATGCGCCGTGCCAGTTTACCAATTACATTCACAGGTGGTTTTCATCCTGGTCCGAGGATTTGTCTAGCCAGTGCTTTGACTTTAGGTGCTACCAGTGAAGGGGAAATTGTTGATTTTGAGTTGACCCAAGCCATTGATATTGAAACTTTTCATGCCCAATTGGTTAAGCAGCTACCTACTGACATCCCTATATATAATGTGGTAGAAGTAGATATCAAGTCTCCCTCTGCTACCCAATCTCTAGAAGCAGCCGAGTATTTACTAACAGTGTCTATACCCCAAAGCGAGGTACAACCGGCACAATGGCAAGGTTGGATTGAAACTATTAAAAATCAAGAGGAGATTTTATCGGCACATACAACTAAATCCGGTAAGCAGCAATTAATAAATCTGCGCTATCGCCTGTGGGAGATAGAATTAGTATCATCCTCTCACCGAGAATCAGACTCAACAGCAGTATTGCGTTATTTGGGTGTCTGTCGTCCCGACGGTGTGATCTTGCGTCCTGAGCAAATATTGTCTATGCTGGAAACAGTGGCGAATGGAGAATTTCACCTCTTGCATATCCACCGCAAGCGTCTAGTTATTGGATAACTTGCTAGTAGGTGCCAAAAATTAGGACATTGTGGGAATTGATTTTTCGCAAGGTTGCGTTAGAATGATAATCAAGAGAAATTTTCTGGTGCTGCATTGAATGACTTGATTCACTGCCTGTGATCATTACAGGAGCGAAGGCAAAGATATAAGAGTGTAACTTCTAAGATTGTATCCCAGACAAATTCCGCTGCTGATTACAAACCACTCTCTCTATAGCTACCTTGTGAATCAATCACTAACAATAGCTTTCGTCAACTTCTCCATTCACTGATACATTCTATCTCTTAAATAAGACTTGCTTTGATTGCGGGCTTTTATGCAATTGCTACAAATGCAAGTGTGTTTAATTGTCAAAAATACCACGTAAGTATTGACAGAGATTAGAAACCTGCCAAAATTCTTGTAAAGATGACTCAGTGAGTTATCTGCACCCAGCTAGACTTTCTAGTAAAAACACGGATAGTGAATCCAGTGCTAAAGGCAGATTTCCCTCCGTCAGCAGATGGTAACCCCAAAAAGAAACCGTGTCTAAACGCGGATGTTTTCCACAAAGTGTGTGCTATTTAAATATAGTCAACTTTACTTGATGAAGCGTTAACTTTGAAATAGATATCTACGGATATCCAAAGTTTAAATAGCAGCGTATAGTATGGAAAATTGGCCAAAGGCGGTTGATTGAAGTCTGTAAAATATATGCAGCTATTCAGGAATAATCCGGCGTATAAACGCATCCAAGGTATCATTAGTTAGCTCTTCATAACTTTGCAGAGCTACTCAAATTGCGAATTTTTATTACTAGTAGCGTCTTGTAGCAGCGACCGTCAGGACAAGCGGGATAACAGAAAACTTCCTTGTAATTCCCAGCGGTGCTGCCAATTTTTGAGGAAATTGAATGCCAAAACAAATTATCATCGCGGAGCAGCATCAAATCGCTGCTGTATTTTCGGAAGATCAAATACAAGAACTCGTTGTAGCTACTGGTCATCACCAAATTGGTGATATCTATTTAGGTGTAGTAGAAAATGTCTTACCTGGGATAGATGCGGCTTTTGTCAATATCGGCGACCCAGAACGCAACGGTTTTATTCACGTCACTGATTTAGGTCCATTAAGGCTAAAACGTAGTGCAGCAGCGATTACAGAACTGTTGACACCACAGCAAAAAACCTTAGTGCAGGTGATGAAAGAACCAACGGGATCAAAAGGCCCCAGACTGACAGGTAACATCACCTTACCTGGTCGTTATGTCGTGTTGATGCCCTACGGACGGGGAGTAAATTTATCGAGACGGATTAAGAGCGAAAGTGAACGTAATCGCCTGAGAGCTTTGGCAATTCTAGTAAAACCAGCCGGAATGGGGCTGCTGGTACGCACAGAAGCAGAAGGCAAGCCAGAAGAAGCAATTATTGAAGATTTAGAAGTGCTGCAAAAGCAGTGGGAACTTGTGCAACAAGAAGCAGTAACTTCCCGTGCGCCGGCTCTACTGAATCGTGATGATGACTTTATTCAGCGCGTTCTCAGGGATATGTATGGTGGTGATGTGAATCGCATTGTTGTTGATTCCAGCACGGGCTTAAAACGGGTGAAGCAGTATTTACAAAACTGGAGTGGTGGCCAAACACCCCAAGGATTGCTAATTGATCATCACCGCGATCGCTCTCCTATCTTAGAATATTTCCGGATCAATGCGGCTGTCCGCGAAGCCCTCAGACCGAGAGTAGACTTACCATCAGGTGGTTATGTCATCATCCAACCAACAGAAGCCTTAACCGTCATAGATGTCAACTCCGGTTCTTTTACTCGTTCCGCAACTGCTAGAGAAACAGTGCTGTGGACAAACTGCGAAGCTGCGGCGGAAATTGCTCGTCAGTTACGGTTGCGGAACATTGCTGGGGTGATTGTGGTTGATTTCATTGACATGGAATCTCGACGTGATCAAATGCAAGTTTTAGAACACTTTAACAAAGCTCTAAAAGCTGATAAAGCTCGTCCCCAAATTGCTCAACTGACTGAACTAGGTTTGGTTGAACTCACTCGTAAACGTCAAGGCCAAAACATTTATGAATTATTTGGCGAAACTTGTCCTACTTGCGGCGGTTTAGGACATACCGTCAGATTACCGGGAGAAACGGAAAACCGCTTACCCATTCCGGCTGCGGACATCCCAGAGCGGTTTGTACCGATGCCACAAAGGGAATCTCGGACACCTGCACCTACCCGCATTCCTGATATCGGTAGCGTAGCCCAAGCCACACCCCGCGATACCTATGATGGTTTTGGAGATGGTTTTGAAACTGAACCAGAATTTAGCTCTCTCCATTTGATCAATCATCCTAGTTACCAAGAACTAAATGATAAGCGCCGGACCCGGACTCGTCGGAGTCGTATTGGTGTGAATGGCGCTAATGATAAAGATGAATCCCGCTTACCTACCAATCCTTTAGCTTTTGTCAATGATGCAGATTTGGACTTAGAAGAACCTGAATTACCAATCCCAGAAATCGCTCCACCTACTATTAATAAATCCGGTTGGACAGAAAGGCCAGAACGGGCAAAAGTCAAACTAGAACCGATTAAGGTAGAACCACCAGAGATTATTAATGTGGAAATGTCAGCAAAGGAACAAGATACTTATGCTGAAATGGGAATTTCTCCTTTACTCAAGTTAGATCGGGAGGGAAAAAATCCAAGATCGGTGATTATTAATGTTGTTCAACCAGGACAATCACCTATTGAAGAAACTGAATTTATCCCCGAACCAATTGTAATGGAAAAGACAATTCCTGAAGTTGTCACCATTAAAATACCGAAACCAACTTTTGAGCTAGAAGAAGAATCATCTTTCCCACCATTAGCAATATTCCCAGAATTGACAATAGTTCCCCAAGTAAAAGCAACTGAAACTGAAGGAAAAACTGAAATAGAAGCTGAAATAGAAGCTGAAACTAATAATGGATCTACTCCTAATCGTCGTCGTCGTCGTCGTTCATCAGCCTTAGATCCAGATGTTTTCGGACTATGATTTTCATGATTTGTGTGATTTATGTGATTAATTAATTAAGTAAGTAAGTAGAACGGCTTGAATAATTCAAAGTTTGTAGTGAGGAATTTATTCCTCATTTGAGGGCTGAAGCCCTTACTACGAAATCATCTCCAGATTTTTTACATTACTTAATCTACTTTGATTTATTTTCGTCTACTTACTTACTTAAATCAATTACATAAATCATAGTTACGACTAATCATCTGAATCAAACAAATCACACAAATCACAGTTTAGACAATGGGAGAAATTAAACCTGCACTCTGGGATAATTCGAGTTGGTTAGAGTTTTCTAGCTACTCAAATATGCAGGGTGCAGTTGGGGGTGTGGACGAGGTAGGAAGAGGGGCTTTATTTGGTCCTGTGGTGGCAGCGGCAGTTATATTACCAGTAGAGGCTTTATCAATCCTGATGGTAGATAACATTAAGGATAGTAAAAAGTTGTCTAGCTCTCGCAGAACTAAACTAGCTGAAAAAATTAATACCCTGGCGTTAGACTGGAGAATTGGTTATGCTACAACTGCGGAAATAGATGAGTTGAATATTTTACAGGCAACTCTATTAGCTATGAAGCGGGCTGTTTTGAAGTTGAAGGTAAAGCCTGAACTGTGTTTGATTGATGGTAATCAGTTGGTGAAGAATTTGCCAATACCACAAGAAACAATTGTTAAGGGTGATGAACTATCGCTTAATATTGCCGCAGCTAGTATTATGGCTAAGGTTTGGCGTGATGATTTGGTGCAACGGTTAGCATTAAAATACCCTTTATATGATCTAGAACGGAATAAAGGTTACGGAAGTCCGCGTCATTTACTGGCGCTTCAAAAATACGGACTTTCACCTTTACATCGGCGTTCTTTTCGTCCTTGCCAAATTCCATCTTAAAACTACTCAAAATTCAAAGTTGGTAATATGGCTTGGTCACTCTACCGCTATCAGGAATGTTATGATCAATCTCGTTATTTTGAGTTTGCGAGATTACCCAATGCCGATAATCTGCTAAGAGGTGATGTAACAATCTTTGCTTAATTGTCAGTAGCACACTTTTGAGTAATCCATTCCCTGTAGTTTCTAAAATTGATTTGGGTGTAAAGGAAAATGGTTGTGGTATGTCTACTAAAACTTCCAAATCAGCTTTCCCTTGCAAGTGAGTTTCACCATTGAGTTGAACTGGTGATAAATAGCCTTTTAAATTCAGCGCAAACCTTTCGTTAATATACTCAAAACCCAGTATTTCACAACCGAGCGATCGCAAATAAATTGTACCGCTGGCATCTGCCCAAACTCGCATATCTACGGTTGGCTGAATACTCAGTGACATAAAAGACAGAGGACGCATTTTTAACCGAAAAACTTCGTCAGAAAGTTGTTGAATTCTTGTATTATCAGCTAAGGCATTGACCAAACGTTGAGGTTGACGCAAGTAGTGTTGAATAGGAATAGATTGCTTAGGAACGGAAATTTCCACCGATTGAGAGGCAATAAACTTAGTAACCATGAGCAAATTAAACCATTTGTTTTTTTTATTGTAATATTTTTTAACAATTTAAATTGCTAAAAAATCAAACTTTCATTTCATTATTAATTAAATTCGCCAAATTTAAAAGCATGAATCTGAAAATCGCTCATTTAGGTCCACAGGGAACTTATACCGAACAAGCAGCTTTTTTTTATCTCAACTGGTTAAAAACCCATCAGGGCATTATCGCTAATTTATATCCTTATCCTAGCATAGCTCAATCACTACAAGCTATAGCAGATAAAAAAGCAGAAATAGCTGTTGTCCCTGTGGAAAATTCTATTGAAGGTAGTGTCAACATGACACTGGATAGCTTATGGCAATTGGATAATTTAAAAATTCAGTTGGCGTTAGTTTTACCAATTCAACATACATTAATTTCCTATGCAACTAACTTAGATACTATTAAAACTGTCTATTCTCATCCCCAAGCGTTAGCTCAATGTCAAGGATGGTTGTCACGTTTTTTACCAAATGTCAATTTAATGCCTAGTAATTCTACTACTGAAGCATTACAGAGATTAGAACAGGAAGTAACTACAGCGGCAATTTCTTCTAGTCGAGCGGCGCAATTGTATAATTTACCTATTTTAGTTAAGGGTATTAATGATTACCCAGAAAACTGCACTCAGTTTTGGGTGGTTAGCACGGAGGAAAATCATCCCATTGATTGTACTCATACATCCTTAGCATTCAGTGTACCAGCTAATATACCGGGCGCATTAATGAAAGCATTGGCGGTATTTGCTCGTTTGGGTATTAATCTCAGTCGGATTGAATCGCGTCCTACAAAACGCTCTTTGGGCGAATATTTATTTTATTTGGATATTGAAGCAGATGTGAATGCACAGATGATGAAATCTGCTTTAAGAGAGTTACAAAATTATACAGAAATCTTGAAAATCTTTGGTAGTTATAGCGTGTTACCCATTAGTTTATAA
>NZ_VIKZ01000020.1:26187-70106 GCF_009711985.1 Dolichospermum sp. UHCC 0260
CTATTCTTCTTCCTCCTTCCTTCTTCCTCCTGAACTCCTTCCTTCTTCCTCCTGAACTCCTTCCTTCTTCATCCTGACTCCTGACTCCTGACTCCTGACTCCTGACTCCTGTAATAGTGTAAAAATATATAGAATCTTCTGCAAATATCCATTACATTACTTTTTAAAATGTCAAGTTTTCAGACTTCTACCTTAATGCAATTATCTGTATCGCCAAAACTTTGTCAACCTTTAAAGATTGTCGCCTTGGGAGATAGCTTAGTATATGGATACGGTGATCCAGAAAAAGGTGGTTGGGTGGAACAACTGCGACGGTGGTGGATGCTACCGGATAGTGTGGGTCATGTGCTTTATAATTTGGGAGTAAGGGGCAATCGCACACAGCAAATTGCCCAACGCTTAGAAGTAGAATTTCGCCACCGGGGAGAAATCCGCAATCGTGTACCAGACTTGATTATTTTATCTGTCGGTGTCAACGATACACCTCGATTAAGAAGTCCCAAAGGCAGAAACTACACAGATTTTAGTCAGTTTGAATCAGAAATCGCCACATTACTAGATCAAGCTCAAAAACTTTGTCCTGTGCTGTTTGTGGGGATGGTTCCCGTAGACGAAACCAAAATGCCTTTTCTGGATTGTTTATTCTACAATCACGCTGACCAATACCGCTACAAAGAAGCAACACGGCAAGCTTGTGAACAAAGACAAATTCCCTATTTAGATATTTTTGATCAATGGATGCAACGTAGTCAAGGATGGAGAAGTGAACGGATTACCAATGACGGACTGCACCCGAATACACTGGGTTATCAGGACTTACTAGAATCTGTACTTAACTGGAAAGAATTATCGGAATATCATTGTCAAGCTGATTATGGGGCAGAATTGCAACAAGAATTTAGATGAAAATAGGGATTTTATTTATTAACTTACCTTTGGGGGTTAAAGTCCCCTGCTTCTACAAGCAGCGGGTTTTGCGTCGGGGTAAAATCCCCGTTGCAAAACGTAATTCTAAATTCTAAATTCTAAATTCTGCATTCTTTTAATTACCCTTAATTTGACACCAATGAGCATTGCTAAACCCCTACAGTTTAATGCTGTTTACCTACTTAGCTTGAGTTGATACCGTTAAAACCTGTGGTGGTGAAGCATCTGGTGGATACAGAAAGTCAACTTGGACTAAAGATGTATTTCCTGGTTTTATATTCAACGATACCAAAGGTTCTCCCGTTTCACCACGCTTTTGAATTAAATGCACAAATTTATTTTGCCATTTTCCCTGGTCTTGATAACGTAAGCGCACAGTCCCTCGGAAGAAGATTTGACGCGCTGGTAGCTTAAAAAAGCGAAGTCCAGGTTTACTTAATTGATTTTCTTTGAGGGGAGTTTGGACTGCAACACTTACGGTTTGTTGATTTTGAGTATTGTTGTATAAAGGTAACTTGAGACTATATTGAATCCCATAATTACCATGAGCGTAATAAGCAGTATCAGGATAGCGCACTAACATGGGTGCGGTTTGAATTTGATTTGTTCCTAATGTTCCCCCATGTAAGGTACTCAAACCGTAGGAAAACGCTGCACCCGGTTGAGGAATAGTTAAATACTTGCTTTTTGGTGTATCTACTATATCTGCTAACCATCGAGAACCCTTAGATACTCCCGCTACACGTCCGTAAATTGTCGGTTTGTTGTTTCCTGTGATGGGAGTGGGGACTTTATCTCTAGGGGTGGATAATTCACCATTATCTAATAAATTTTGCCATTCTGCTAAATTAGGCGATCGCTCACTACCGTCAGTATTTGTCCGGGCAAACATCGCCAAACTTGCGGCGTAAACATTACCATTACTTCGCAGTCGCAGATATGTAGAACGACCATTTAAAGGGGGTGTTAGTCCTTGGACGGGAATTGGTAAATTTAATAACATCTGACTTGTCCCTGGGGGAATGACAATTTGGGAGGGAAAAATATCTTGTCTTTTTCCTCTCAAAATATCAGACATGACTCGACTCCCTGGACCTGCAAAAACTGTTCCTAAATCATTGGGGATTAAAGATGGTAATTCCTTAAATGGGGCATCTGGTTGACTTAAATAACTCGCACCTTGCCATATATTTACTCTCACCGGTTGAGAACCAGGATTATGTAAGATGATGCCCAAATACAAAGAACGTAAATTTTCCGGTGGGTCAGCTTTAGCAATATGATGGGCAAAAATATCAAACTGTCCACGCAAGGGAAAATCTAAATGGGCTGATGTGACTTTTTTTCCCGTTGCGGGAAAGGTAGAAAGTAAAATTCCTTCTTTTAATACCAGTTCTGGACTATTGCTATTAAATACTGGCACTGAATCCAATTTTCCCGGTAAAGGACGGACTGATTGTATTTGTAATATTTCTTCTGGTGGTGGTGTGGCAGGAACAGCTTGAGCAAGAGTTAAAGCTAGTAATAGTGGCAACATAATAATACTGAGTAAATTTGTTTAAACAGACGTTAATATTTCTAGAGAAGTGCCAAGTTGTTAATGATCAAAATAAAATCAGCAATTATCTTTGGCAAATTTTCTGGGTTGAAAATTGGGACATGAACAAAAATACACTTAATTGAGAGTTGAGACTGGTGTAAATAGTCCAAGACTGAATAATAAAGTCCCTCGCAAACAAACTTACCACAGTTATAGCTAATCTCAACTGCTGCTGTTCCGACTAATAATTTTTCGAGATCAACCCTGGTTTGTAAAATATTTTCGGGGGAATTTCTAGACTCTTGAGGCAAGATGTCGGCAGAATTTGTAGACTCTACAGGCAAGGTGCTTGTACTACTGGCAAGGACTTCTACGCTTAATTGGGAACGACTTGCAGCCATACCACAACAGATAATATAGTCAGGTTGGAGTTCATTAATTTTGGCAATGACGAGAGAACTTGCCAGTTGCACATCGACAGGGAGACGGTGCAAAAAATTTAAATCATGGGAGAGTGAAGCCATTTTGGCTAGTCCGAGTAACAAGTCATCGGATGAATTTGACTCTTGTTGGCTTAACCAAATGTCAAAAGAAGTTAATAGTATTTTTTTTTGCATTATAAATAATAATTAGAATTAGAATAATTAAAAGCCCTGCCTCATAAATTTACAAGGAGCAGCTAAATGGCAGTGATTGCAGTTGTTGATTACGATATGGGAAATTTGCACTCTGTTTGCAAAGGATTAGAAAAAGCTGGTGCGACCCCTCTCGTTACTTATTGTTCTCAAGAGTTGGCAAAAGCAGATGCTATAGTTTTACCAGGAGTGGGAGCATTTGATCCAGCGGTACAACATTTGCGATCGCGTGGTTTGGAACAACCGATTAAAGATGCGATCGCTTCTGGTAAACCGTTCTTGGGTATTTGTTTAGGATTACAAATTTTGTTTGAATCCAGCGCCGAAGGAACGTTACCAGGACTAGGAATTGTCCCCGGAAAAGTCCGCCGTTTTCGTTCTCAACCGGGGATGACAATTCCCCACATGGGTTGGAATCAACTCCAACTTAACCAACCAAAAAGTCTTTTATGGGAACATTTACCTATCGATCCTTGGGTTTATTTTGTGCATTCTTATTATGTTGAACCCACAAATCCCCAAGTTCGCGCGGCAACTGTGACTCATGGTGATCAAAGTTTTACAGCAGCGATCGCTCATGAAAATCTCATGGCTGTCCAATTCCATCCTGAAAAATCATCAAATGTCGGATTGCAAATTCTATCTAATTTTGTGGCTCAAGTCCGTGAAAAAGTTTTTGCTTAACAAAAGTTTGTAATATTTTCAGGTGTTTATTTGCTCAAAGTTGAAGATTTAATGATCAATTAAGTAATGAGTCTAAGAATTTACGGGAATCGTCTGCTTAAAACTTTACCAGGTGAACATACCAGACCTACCAGTGCGCGAGTCCGGGAAGCATTGTTTAATATTTGGCAGGGAACAATCGTTGGTTGTCGCTGGTTAGATTTGTGCGCCGGTAGTGGTTCTATGGGTGCGGAGGCTTTGTGCAGGGAAGCCAGCGTCGTTATCGGCATTGAAGAATCTAGTCAATCCTGTGCCATAATTCAAGAAAATTGGCAGCACGTGGCCAAGCCAGACCAAAAATTTCAGCTATTACGGGGAGATGTCACCCAACAGTTAAAAAAATTATCAGGTCAAAAATTTGACAGAATATATTTTGACCCACCTTATACTAGTGGATTATATGAACCAGTATTACAAGCGATCGCTCAATATCAGCTTTTAGATTGCCAAGGAGAAATAGCCGTCGAACATCGTTACAGAAATTGGCAACCATCAAACATTGACAACTGGGAAATCTGCCGTCAAAAAAGCTATGGCAAAACAGCTTTGACATTTTATCAAGAACAGGGAACAGGGAACAGGGAACAGGGAACAGGGAATAGGGAATAGGGAATAGGGAATAGACGGAGAATTTTCTTCTTTCTTCTTCCTTGACTCCTGACTCCTGACTCCTGACTCCTGACTCCTGACTCGGTGACTCCTGACTCCTGACTCATCAATTAATATCAGCCGCCCAATTCGGTGGGACGTTTGTATTGTCTATAAGCAGCGTAGAATAATCCGCTTAAAGTTACAAAAACTAAACCAAGCACAATACCTGATAGTAGGGGTTCAACCACTGTAAAGCTCCTTGTTGTAATTATGGAAAGATTCGTGTCCTGTTTTTGATTTTACCAAATTTGGCAATAATCTCCCATCCCATAACAGTTTTAAATCTAAATACTAGTTGACACTCCCCGCGTCTTTAGACGCGGGGATTCTATAGAGAGTTTCAGTCTATATCTCTCAGTTATCCCAGATTCAGGCAGGGTTCCTTAAATATTTGGGTTCTTGCCCTGATCCTGTTTGCCATTACTGGCAGAATCATCTCTGCTTGCGGTGAGCGAAGCCGAACTGACAAGCGTAACTTTCCGAGAGTCCCCCGGTAGGTTTTTAATGTCTTTGCTGACAATTTAATTGTCTCACGAATATGGATTAAAAGAATGCAGAATTTAGAATTTAGAATTTAGAATTACGTTTTGCAACGGGGATTTTACCCCGACGCAAAACCCGCTGCTTGTAGAAGCAGGGGACTTTAACCCCCAAAGGTAAGTTAAAATTTGAAATTATTTCAAATTTTTAAATTAATGTCAATGCAGGATAAAGGAAAGCCTCTAGCCTTCATCCCTTGTCTAAAGCACAGATGTAGCTGACTTAGTCAGCTACATCTTCAAGGGTTTTCGGCATTTCCCTTATAAAAATTATCATTTGTACTTGCGAACACCATCAAGAAATTTTAAGCTATGTGTAGGAAATGAAAACTTGCACATTGTCAAAGCAACCCTTTTGGATAACCAGCTCATCAAACCTGAAACCCTAATTCAACAGTTCGTTATGTTCACTGTAGCGATGCTGATAGCCCTCCCATTAATCCTGTTTGGGATTGAGATAGTAAAAGCCTCTGATCCTTATGTTAAAAGTGTTCTATCCCTCCAGGGAAACCCAGTCCAGGGAAAAGCTATTTTCCAAATCAACTGTGCTGGTTGTCATGGTTTAGAAGGAAATGGACTAGTTGGTCCGAGTTTACATGAAATCTCCAAATATAAATCCCGCTATGGACTAATTCATCAAGTAACTAGCGGTGAAACTCCCCCCATGCCAAAATTCCAGCCCAGTATTCAAGAAATGGCAGACCTTTTAAGCTATCTAGAAAGTCTATGAACTTTTGTCAGACAAAATTAAATTCACTCGTTAAAAGAGGCAATAGGGAACAGAGAACAGAAAAATTAGTTGTGTATACTAAGTAAGTGAACAGAAAAATTCAAAGGTATGTAACGATATGTAAAGTTGTCTTAATACGAGATTCTGGTTGAGGGTAAAACGCAAAGATTGTAAAGTTTTATTGCAGGATTCAACAATTGTGGATTTGTATTAACTGATAATTAATAAGAAGTATACATGATATGATATGACGGCGTTACATAATAGCTATATAAATTATGTTTCGCGTCAAGGCGTAAAGACGAAAACTTTAAGACTCTTTGTGTAATAATTCTGATACACACTATTTAATGGGCTATAGGGTTTGTGACTTTGACAAAAATTACCCCTGGACAACCACTGACTGATACGCAAAGAAATGGCTTACAGTTAGTATCCCTGTGGGGTGGGGGTAAACGTGATGTGGTTTTAGCTATTGATATCACGGAAAGTGTAGGTTTAAATGATCAAGGTCGGATTCATTTACGTCAAATAGTTGAAGACAGTCTCAAACCTGGTGATTCTGTTTATGTTGTTCCCTTTGCTCAAGATTTGGTTTTTGATGCCGTTATCTCTGTTGAAAATCCATTAGGAACACCCATATATTTTAGAGATAAAAATTCGGAAAATATTAATAAAGTATTAGCGAAAATTCCTTTTAATTCTGACCCTAACCGCTATGGAACAGATATTCAAAGAGCAGAGTTAATAGTATATCAAGGTATTGCCCAGATTAATCAAAATCGAGTTTCCAAAAATCAACTAATTAAGCCGCAATCGGTTGTTTGGATTACTGATGCACCGTTATCTACTAAACCAGGAATTACTTCCGAAGTTTGGATAGAAACTCCTGCTAATAGTCCTTTGAGAATTGCGACATCACCGGAAAGTCAGGAAAGACAGAATTGGATTAAGGCTTTATCATTCAAAGAGCGATCGCTCATCATTAAAAACCAAGATAATAAAGATTATACATTATCTGTAGTAGACATTAATCCTACAGTTCAAGAAGTTTGCACACCAGTACCAGGAGGACAAGAAACTTGTTTAGTTAATCCTTATTTATTCAAACAGCTATGGCTACCAGGTTTAATTTTATTATTAATACTTGCATCAATGGTAGGGGGTATATTAAAATATGCTAAATTGCAAAAAAAATGGGAGGTACGAATTAAGTTAGAAGATGATGGAGAAGATGAAGAACAAATATGTAGATTACCAAATAATAAAAAAATTGCTATTGGTGAATATGATCCTAGCTGTATACATTCTATTGACTTTAGAGGTGGAGAATTACAAGCATATTTAGAACGGAAAGGAGAAAAACTTTATTTAGTTCCCACAGAAGATACAAAAATTGAACTTAACAATAAAAAAGTTACATCACGAACTCTCATATCAACTTCTAAATTTACCCTAAATTGCCCAGATTCACGCCAGAGAGAATACGAAATATCTATCAAAATCAAGAAATAGTTTATAGGGAAAAACATCATGACTCAAGCATCTGCAAAAGAAACCCAATCTAGAGGCATTAATCGCACAATTTGCATCGGTTTAGGGGGAACTGGTAGAGATGTATTAATGCGAATTAGAAGGTTAATTGTTGACCGTTATGGAGACCTAAATAACTTACCAATTGTCAGTTTTGTTCACATTGACACAGATAAAGCAGCCACCCAAGTTACAGGGATTAGAACAGGGAGTACCTATCATGGTGTGGATTTAAGTTTTAAAGAAGCTGAAAAAGTCGGCGCTACCATGTCATCAAGAGATGTCACCATGTTTGTAGAAGGACTAGAACGGCGTTCGGAATATAGTAATTACGGACCTTATGACCATATTGGAAGATGGTTTCCTCCTGGGTTATTGCAAGATGTTGGAGCAATTGAAGACGGAGCAAAATGTATAAGACCTGTAGGAAGACTAGCCTTTTTTCACAACTACCAAAAAATTAAAACATCAATTGTAACAGCAGAAAACCGAACGAGAGGACACGAATCTTTTTTGCTGAAATCGGGGTTAAGAATTGAACCAGGGTTAAATATTTTTGTTGTTGGTTCTCTCTGTGGTGGTACAGGAAGTGGGATGTTTTTAGATGTTGCTTATAGCCTTAGAGATATCTATAGAGATGAAACTGCTAAAATTTTTGCCTATTTAGTGATTAGTCCTGATTTATATGGCAATACCAACAAAATGATTACAAATACTTATGCGGCTCTGAAAGAATTAAATTATTACAGCACTCCCGGTACAACTTTTGAAGCAGTTTATGATCTTGAAAATTCGGTAATTGTACAAAATAAAAAAGAGCCATTTGACTATGCTTATTTAATTTCTAATAAAACGCTAGGAGAATATCAGATTCTGACACAAGGTAAACTATGTAATGTGATTGCTCATAAGATTGCTCTTGATTTCTCAGGTGAATTAGCACCTGTAATGAAAAGCAACAGGGATAATTTTAAAGAAAAAATGATTGAATCAGATAAACATCCTCGTCGTAACACCCAAAGATACTTAACATTTGGACTGTCAGCAATTTATTTTCCTCGTGATACTATTATTGAAATTGCTTTAACAAAGGTAGGTTTAGAGTTAGTCAGGTTTTGGTTAAATGGTAAAGGTCAAAGTCCAGATCCTATTAACTTACTTGAGCAATTTTTGATTCAACATAATTGGCATAATGACTTAGGCAAACGAGATGGTTTAACTAATAAATTAGCAGAGTCTGTAGAAGAATCTAATAAGACCTTTAGTAATAGTCTCAAAAATTGGCAAAATAAATTATCCCGGTTAATTGCTGAATGTAAAAACAAAGATGACCGCACTAATATCCGTCAGCAATTAGCAACAGAGTTTTATAAACAATTTCGCACAGTGCAACCAGGAGAAACAGAAAGCAGTCGCGGTTATTGGTTGACGAAATTAATGCAAGCTACTCCCAAAATTACCAAAGAACTTAATGGGAATATTGATGATTATGTGATGCAATTACTCACACCAGTAGATCCTAATTTCTCCATTAAAAATACACGCAATTGGTTAGATTCTCTGCGACACGAATTACATAAATATCAAGGGGATTTACAGGAGAAAATTACCGATTTTGGAGGCATGAAGCGCTTAGAAGATGTAGAAAGAAAATGGGAGAATGCAGAACAAACAATTGAAGATATGGAAAATAAAATAGGTATTCCCTTTGTTGATTTCAAAAACATTCCATTTCAGGAGGAGTGCAAAAAAGTAATGCAAGAAGTTTACAAAATTATCAAGCATAATTTTGAATTAACTGTATTGCAAGAAACTTTAAAAATTGTCAATCAATTACAAAAGCAAGTTCAAGAAAAAGAAAAGCAAATTGCAGCTTTTAGTAGTTTAGTAGAGGACTTAGAAAGTGCTTATGAAAAAGAGGAACGAGAATTAAAACAATTGAATTTCGATGAAATGAGTGGAGAGGCAATTTTTGATACTGAAGATATAGAACTTTGCTATCAAACAATGATCCCAGAAAATGATGTTTGTCCTCAATTAGTCTTAGCAAGTTCAGCACTTACCGAAGAAAATGGTAGAGGAGCATCTTTAGCTTTTTTCCTGAATATAGAACGTACTACTCAATCTCAGATAAAACAAGAAATTGATCTGAAAATTGATAGTTTATTTGCTTTTCGAGGTAGCAATATTGTTACTTCTGTGATTAAACGCTTCATGCAAAAATACTCCTTAGCTGCGCGTTCAACTCGTTTAGCACAAATTATGCAAGAAGCTCAACCACTTTTGCGTTTAAATTTGAATGATCCTTATTTTCGAGATGAGACTGGTAAAAGTAGTAAATTAGTAGGTTATAAGAATACAGATGAATTAGAAGTCAAACAGTTTAAAAGTTTGCTAACACAGGACTTATCTGTTCAACAAAGTCAATTAAAAGAAGTTCAAGCAGATGATGAGATATTAATTGTTAATGAATATGCTGCGTTTCCTTTGAGATTAATTAGTAGTCTGGAAAGAATGAGAAATCCATATTTACGAGAACAAAATTCTGGTAAATCTTTTTTGCATAATGATTATCGTATATCCTTTCCTGATATTATGCCACCTAATGCTGGAAAAATGGAAGAAGTGGAAAATATTTTTTATCCTTGTTTAGCATTAGAACTGTTAGCAGAAAACCATGCTACTCAAGAATTAGAGTTTCAATATTATGACCATTTTCAGAATAGTTATGATACTGTTTCCTTGAGTGGAATTTGGATAGAATCTTTGGAATATCTAGCTAGTAACCCCAATATGACTGAAGCATTAAAGCAAATTTTGGATAATACAATTTTAGAAATGGAAAATAATCCAACATTATGGGAAAATGAATATTTACCCAAATTGCGTCAATTTCCTGATAAGCTGACCAGAATTTCCGAAGATAGTCCTAATTCTCTCTATAAGACAAGAGTATATACAGATACAAGGAATACTAACGATAATACAAGGGAGGGGGTTATAAATCGTTTTTTGAAGAAAATGGAGGCGAAATTCAGAAACACAAATTCAATTTTACCAAGAAACAATACAGGAACTCAAAAATCTATTGTGGGGGAAATAGTTGCTAATTCTTCTGATAATCGTTCAAGACGACGACAAGAATTAGAGCAGCTTAAACAAGATTTAGATGAGGGTTTTATGACTCCAGAAGAATACGAGCGAGAAAAACAAAAAATCTTTCTGCAATATCCATTATAGTTTTTCATGGGTAGTTCATATCTACCCAATTCTCACAAACTTCTTGCACTACCAAAGGTCATTTTTATGCCACTATTACTACTTTACTTAGTTTTCATCATCCTATCTATAGTTACTATAGTTACTATTTTTCTTCGCATATCTCTTTATCGCTATTTAATACTTTTGACTAATAAAGTCCAAAGATTAATCAAAACAGGATCAGCGGAAGGACAACCGAAAATTATCCAAACATTAGAAGCTAGATTTGAACAAGCTAGTAAACAATTAGAACAGGTAAATACAGGAGCATTAATTGATCAAATTTATAGTCAGGAAACAATCAAGGGATTTACCTGTGAACAAATAGATTATTTATGTCGAATTCTGCCAAATTTACTGTTAGCTTTTGGGTTACTGGGAACTTTTTTAGGTATCACTATTAATTTATCTACCCTTAGTCAAACGATTAATCAAACTAATGCTAGTGATGTTAGTAATTTAGTTACTGAATTAAAGAAACCATTACAAGGAATGAGTATTGCATTTAGTACGAGTTTGATAGGAATTTGCTTGAGTTCTATATTAACAATATCCAATGGTATCTGGAATACTAGTTTTGCAAAATATCAATTAATTAGTTCTTTAGAAGATTATCTAGATAATGTATATTTTCCTGAAGTGCAGGGTGATACCCGTCTTGATAAAATAGTTAATAAAATGGTATCCCAGCAAGATGAATTTTTAACAAATTTTGGGGAAACAGTGCGAAAAGCTGTAGAACAATCTATGGGAAAAGTCGCAAAACAAATTGCTGACGGGAATAAAGAAACTACAGATTTAGCTAGACAGGTTTATGAAAAATTTACAGGCGCTGCTGGAACTATATCTCGTGCTGCTAATGAGTTTCAAAATTCTATGTCAGACTTAAATGCAACCTCTCAAATCTTTAAACAGTCTGCTGAAACTTTTAATAAAAGTGAGTTTCCTCTCAAATTATCATTAGCTACTGTAGATTTGGGTAATACACAGCAGAAATTTTCTGAGTCAGCTACAAGTTTAGCAGCAACAACGGAATTGATTACAAATGCCTTAATTGAAATAGAAAATTCTAGTCAGAGTTTAATTAATTTAGGAGAAGAAATAAAATCTATGAACCAAACTTCAATTCAGGTACTAGAATTACATCAAAATAACCAAAATCTTCTTAGTGAAATTATCCCCCAACTTCATGCAGGAGCTAATATTTACGAAAAAGCAACTAGTAAATTAGATGATTTAGATCAAAGAGTGGGAGATAAATTCAATAATTTTGATCAATTAATCACAGCTATGAGTCAGTTATTAGAAAATGTGAAAACATATACAACGGAATTAATTAGCACGGTTTCAACGGAAACTGAAAATTCTAGTCAGAGCTTAATTAGTTTAGCTGAAGAGATAAAAGCTATGAACCAAACTTCAATTCAAGTATTAGATTCACATCAAAATAACCAAAATCTTCTCACTGAAATTATTCCCGGACTTCAGCAAGGAGCTAATAGTTATGAAAAAGCAGTTAATAAACTGGATGATTTAGATCAAAGAGTGCGCGATAAAGTTAATAGTTTTGATAAATTAATCACAACTATTGAGCAGTTATTAAAAACTGTGAAAACATATACAAATGATGTGAATACTGCTACTAGTATAGCATCTAATCAAATAGATGCTAATAATCAAAAACTGATGAAATTATTAGAGAATAATAATTCTCAACTAATTGCTGAATATCAAAATGTGAGTAATACCATTATTCAAGGAATTGACAGACAAACTAATATCAACAAGAAGGGTTTTGATGCTAATATTAAAGGTTTGGAGCTATTAATCAAGAATCTTGAGAAATATCAACAAAAACTTGATGACACAAATAACGATACATGAGGTGCGTTACGCTGGCGCTAACACACCCTACTGTTTAAATTGACTAACAAATTTACAAAAATAAAACATTGCAATTATGGCTCGTCGTTCACGCTACACAGAATATAATGAAGATCTAAACGTTTGGCCAGCATTTACTGATTTAATGTCTAATGCGTTTATGATATTGGTTTTATTTTTGTTTTTAACTATTATCATATCACAAATCAATAAATCACAGATTAGTAAAAATATCAATCAAAGTGTTCAAAATTCAGAACAGTTAGCTTTAAAAATCAAACAATTACAGCAGCAAGTAAAATATTTACAAATACAACTACAACTACAGTCTGAAAAACAATCAACAGATACACCTCCAATCATAGTTATAAAAGATCAAGGAGATTATAGATTTGCTTCCGGTAGTGCGGAAATTCCTGCGAAAATGTCAACTTATATATTTAACCAAATAGTACCGGAAATAGAAGCTAGAACTAAACAATATGGGATTAATGTAGTAGAAATAATCGGACATACAGACGGACAAGCTAATAGTAAAGTAACAAGTAATTTAGATGTAAATTTAGAAAATGTAGCTAGTGGTAACTTACAAGTAGGAAAACTACAAGCTGGTTCTAATGCTGATTTAGGATTAATGCGGGCTTTGTCAGTTGTGAAGGTGCTGGGTGATATCCAGAAAAAACAAGGTAAACTATCTGGACTATCATTTCGTGCTTATTCTGCGGCACAATTAATATTACCAAATGGAAAATTTGCAGGGATAGCGCGGAAAGAGGATGTCACTCGACGACGAATTGAAATCCGTTTTACACGGTTGGGAGAAGTGCGAGAAGTTAGATAAAAAATCATACTTCATCTATCAAAATTTTGCCTTCCCCCTTCTATCAAAAATCTATCACCTTCCCAGATTCGAGACTATTCCTAATTTGATCTAATTCTTCCGTCTGAACTCCTGAACTCCTAACTGAGAACCTTATGTCAAATGTAGCAAAAAGCAAATCCCACCGCCGACTAAAACGCCAACTACTTATCGTCATGCTGGTGATTTTTGCTTGGAGTGTGGCTATGGGCTGGATATTAGGATTCGCTACCAGCGCTCGCGGTGCAAATCCTGTAGACTCAATTGGGACTGTTGATGTCGTACCAACACAATACCAACCAGGACAAGAACTGTATTTAGAAAACTGCTCATCTTGTCATATCGCATTACCACCGGCTGTATTTCCTAGTTAAACTTGGAAAAACCTTTTACAAGACTCCCAGCACTATAGCGTACAAATTAAGCCTTTAGGCAAACTTGAACATCGTTTAGTATCAAAATATCTTTACACCTTTTCCCGTGTGCAACTACAGGAAGAAACAACACCCTAGCGTCTCAAGGACTCTCGTTATTTTAAGGCTTTGCATCCTGGTGTCAAATTACCCACTCCTATAAATATGGGTAGTTGTGTGAGTTGTCATTTTAATGCTGATAAGTACGACTTCCGCAGCCTTAGTCCAGAATGGAAGTAGGGGTAGGAGTTTAGGAAGAAGAATTTTCTCAATGACGAATGACCACTGACCAATTACCAATTACCAATGACATTCAAAGTCTATAATTATATAGCTAAAGCTTAAATCTCCATTTCCCTTGATTTAATTCTATAAACTGCCATGCTAAAACTTTTGTTGGGCGATCCCAACGCTCGTAAACTTAAAAAATACCAACCTTACATTACAGAAATTAACCTCTTAGAGGAAGATATTAAGCCGCTGTCTGATGAACAGTTAAAAGCGAAAACCGTCGAGTTTAAACAACGGTTGGCTAAAGGCGAAACTCTAGATGATATTTTACCGGAAGCCTTTGCTGTGGTTCGGGAATCGGGGCGGCGTGTCTTAGGATTGCGACACTTTGATGTGCAACTTCAGGGTGGGATAATTCTGCATACTGGGCAAATTGCCGAAATGAAAACTGGTGAGGGGAAAACTTTAGTAGCTACCCTACCAAGTTATTTAAATGCCCTGACTGGTAAAGGTGTCCACGTAATTACCGTCAATGATTACCTGGCGCGTCGGGACGCGGAATGGATGGGTCAGGTACACCGGTTCTTAGGGTTAAGTGTGGGGCTAATTCAGTCCACTATGACCCCCAGCGAGCGCCAAAAAAACTATGAGTGTGATATTACCTATGTCACCAACAGCGAAATAGGCTTTGATTATCTCCGGGATAATATGGCTACTTCAATGGCTGAGGTGGTACAACGTCCGTTTAATTTCTGTGTAATTGACGAGGTAGACTCGATTTTAGTGGATGAAGCCCGGACTCCATTAATTATTTCTGGTCAGGTGGAAAGACCAACGGAAAAATACTTACAAGCGGCAGAAATTGCTTTTAGTCTCAAAAAAGATGAGCATTACGAAGTTAATGAAAAGGATCGTAACGTTCTCTTGACAGATGAGGGTTTTGCAGAATCGGAAAATCAGTTGGGTGTGACAGATTTGTTTGACCCAGAAGACCCTTGGGCGCATTTTATGTTTAATGCGATTAAGGCTAAGGAATTATTTCTCAAAGATGTGAATTATATTGTCCGCAATGACGAAATTGTGATTGTAGATGAATTTACAGGTCGGGTACTGCCGGGACGGCGTTGGAGTGATGGTTTACACCAAGCTATTGAAGCCAAGGAACACGTAGAAATTCAGCCAGAAACCCAAACTTTGGCGACAATTACCTATCAAAATCTGTTTTTGCTCTATCCCAAGTTGGGGGGAATGACGGGAACGGCAAAAACTGAGGAAGTGGAATTTGAAAAGATATACAAACGGGAAGTGACGATTATTCCCACCAATCGGATTAGAAGACGGGAAGACTTGTCTGATATGGTGTTTAAGACTGAACCAGGGAAGTGGGGAGCGATCGCTAAAGAATGTGCCGAAATGCACGAAAATGGTAGACCTGTGTTAGTGGGGACAACCAGCGTCGAAAAGTCCGAACTTCTCAGCCGACTCCTCAAGGAAATGGAAATTCCCCACGAGTTACTCAATGCTAGACCAGAAAATGTGGAACGGGAAGCGGAAATTATTGCCCAAGCTGGACGCAGTGGGGCTGTAACTATCGCTACGAACATGGCAGGACGGGGTACAGACATTATCCTGGGTGGTAACTCTGAGTATATGGCGCGGTTGAAACTGCGGGAATACTTTATGCCTCGCATTGTTAGCCCTGAAGATGATGAATTTGGCGTACAAAGGGCTTCGGGTCTACCTATGGGTGGTAGCGGTGGTGGACAAGGCTTTGTTCCTGGTAAAAAGGTGAAAACTTGGCGGGCTTCTCCAGAAATTTTCCCCACCCAATTAAGAAAAGAAACAGAACAGCTTTTAAAAGCGGCTGTAGAGGTGGCTGTGAAGGCTTATGGTGAGCGCAGTTTACCGGAATTGGAAGCAGAAGAGAAGGTAGCTGTGGCGGCGGAAAAAGCCCCGACAGATGACCTGGTAATTCAGAAATTGCGGGCAGCTTACCAGCAGATTAAGCATGAGTATGAAGAATTTACTGTCCGCGAACATGATGACGTTGTCAACAGAGGTGGTTTGCACGTAATTGGAACGGAACGTCATGAGTCACGACGAATTGATAACCAGTTACGCGGACGAGCGGGAAGACAAGGCGACCCTGGAACGACAAGATTTTTCCTCAGTTTAGAGGATAACCTATTACGCATCTTTGGGGGCGATCGCGTTGCCGGCTTGATGAATGCTTTCCAAGTGGAAGAAGATATGCCGATAGAATCAGGTATGTTAACTCGCAGCTTAGAAGGCGCACAGAAAAAGGTGGAAACCTATTACTACGACATCCGCAAACAGGTGTTTGAGTATGACGAGGTAATGAATAACCAAAGGCGGGCTATCTATGCGGAACGTCGCCGGGTGTTGGAAGGTCAGGATTTGAAGGAACAGGTGATAAAATACGCAGAAAAAACGATGGACGACATCGTTGATTATTACATCAACCCTGATTTACCTTCGGAAGAATGGGAATTGGATAAGTTAGTAGATAAGGTGAAGGAGTTTGTTTACCTGTTGGCTGATATGCAGTCTGGACAGTTGGAGGATATGGGGATGATGGAAATTAAAGCTTTTCTCCATGAACAAGCGCGGATTGCCTATGATATGAAGGAAGCGCAAATTGACCAAATTCAACCGGGTTTAATGCGCCAAGCAGAACGGTTCTTTATTCTCCAACGCATAGATACTTTGTGGCGGGAGCATCTGCAACAAATGGATGCTTTGCGTGAGTCTGTTGGTTTGCGTGGTTATGGGCAAAAAGACCCGCTCATTGAGTATAAGAGTGAGGGTTATGAGTTGTTCTTGGATATGATGGTGAATATCCGCCGTGATGTGGTTTATTCTCTGTTTATGTTCCAGCCTCAAGCGCAACAAACTGCTGAGATGGTTTAAGGGTTTTTTTCTCGCAACAGACGCACAAGGCACGGAGGGTGTTTTCTGCGTCTTTGTTTTATTTTTGTTTCGCGCAAAGTCGCTAAGGAGCAAAGGCGCAAAGGAAGAGGAGGAAGAAGAGTTATTCGGCGAACATTTCAGCTAGGATATCCAGAACTGTTTTTTGTTCTTCTGTAGTAATTTGACCCAGAAGTTTGACTAATCGAGTTTTATCTATTGTGCGAATTTGGTCTAGGACAATTTGTCCATTTTGTCCTTGAAATTGACAGGTTACTCTTGTGGGGTATGTTTGCCCTTTTAAGGATGCTGTATGCTCCAATTTCTTGTAAACTAATGAAAAAGGATTAGGTCAATTTTCTATGCTGAAGTCTTTTGAAATACGCAACTTCAGAATCTTTGATCAAATAGAGGTTAAAAAATTAAGTAATATTAACCTTATTGTCGGTATGAATAATGCTGGTAAGAGTACATTTCTCGAAGCAGTAGAACTCTATGCCAGTAATGCTTCCCCTATGACTATACTTGAGCTTGTAGAATCAAGGCAAGGATCTTGGATTAGTGAAGCACAACAGCATCCTCCAAATTTTCTTAGTAATCCCATACGTCATCTATTTTTTAGTCATAAATTACCCGATATAGGAGAACAAGGTATCATTATTGGAGAAATTTCTTCAACCTCAAAAATTCACATCGGCATTGCTGTATATCAGATTAAATCTGATGATGAAGGGACAATGAAAAGAATTCGCATTTCTGGTGAGCAACTATATGAAGACTTATCAAATATTGAAGTTATTCTAGTAGCAGAAGAAGGCGAAAAAACTCGAAGAATCTTGAGATTAGATAAGGATTTTAGAGAAATTAGACGTGGTTCTAGAGTTGTTTATGAACGACAAGATTCTGAATTAAAATACAAATGGCAATTTGTCTCGACAGAGAATATGCCCAACCGAAAATTAGCTGCTCTATGGGATTTGACAAGTTTAACCAGTTTGGAATCAGAGGTGATTTCTGCTCTTAAACTTATTGAACCTAAGATATCAGGAGTTGCTTTTGTAGAAGACATTAGTAAAGGCCGTAGTAGCGACAATCGTATTCCTCTAGTAAAAGTTGAAGGTATAGATGAACCATTAGCTCTTAAAAGTATGGGTGATGGTTTAAATCGTTTATTTCATATCATGGTAGCTCTGGTGAATGCGAAAGATGGAATTTTGTTAATTGATGAATTTGAAAATGGCTTGCATTGGACAGTACAACCTAAAGTTTGGGAGATTCTTTTTCATTTTTCCGAAAAGCTCAATGTTCAAGTATTTGCAACCACACATAGTCGTGATTGTGTAAATGGTTTTGATAGTGCATGGAATAAGTATCCTTTACTTGGTGCTTTCTTTAGACTAGAAGTTAAAAATAATCTGATTAAAGTAAAAGAATATTCTGCTGAAACATTGGCAGATTCTATTGAAATGGACGTTGAAACAAGATAAAGAGAAATAGTATGAAAGATATTTGTAAACAAGATACCGATAAAGTGTTACTTTTGGAAGGTAAAAATGATTGTCATGTTGTTATGGCTTTGTGTGCTGCTCACCAAGTTCCTGAAACTTTTGGAATATATGAATGCGGTGCAGATACAGAAGTTTTGAAGCGTCTGAATGCTTTGATATCCCGTTCTAATGCTCCTCAAGTAATCGGAGTAATGCTTGATGCTGATAGCCCTTCTCTAGAAGGAAGATGGGCAAGCATTAAAGGCAAATTAACTCATTATAGCTATAACTTACCTAAGATTCCTGATAAGCATGGAACAATAATTAAGGGTATTGAAGATGAACCTAAACTTGGATTTTGGTTGATGCCGAATAATCAAGATTCGGGTAAATTAGAGGATTTTTGTGCAGAATTAGCAAAACCTAAATCTTTATAATTTGCGAAAGAATGTATTACTAAAGCACAAATTAATAAATTAACAACTTTTAAATCATTGGATCTTAGTAAAGCAATTATTCACACATATCTAGCTTGGCAAGATGAACCAGGATATCCTATGGGACAGGCAATTACTAAACAATCTCTTCGTCCTCATACAGATATTGCTATAAAGTTTACTGACTGGTTAACACGGTTATTTAATTAAAAATTTTTCCTCATCTTCCTGAACAATAGTATATGGTATCGCTACACCTAAGCAAGATATTGATTTAATTGAAGCAAGACTTGAAAGGGCAAAACAGCATTATAACCAAGTTTATCGGTAAGAGAAAAATAAATAATCATGACAGAAAATATTGAAATAACAACTAGTAGCGGTAATGTATTTGCTGATTTAGGTTTACCCAACCCAGATGAAATGCTAGTAAAAGCAGAACTAGCACGCAAAATCAGTAATGCTATCACCGCACGTCATATCACCCAAGCTGAAGCGGCTGAATTATTAGGAATTGATCAACCAAAAGTTTCTGCTTTAATGAGAGGAAGACTCACAGGTTTTTCTCTAGAAAGAATGTTTAGATTTCTCAATGCTTTTGAAATTGATGTAGAAATTAGAGTAAAACCTAAATCTAGCCATAATGCCCGAATAACTGTAGTTTAATTCGAGCTATTTCCAAGTCAAAATTCATAGCAAAATTACAAGATAGAAAATAACACACTTTGGAAAAACACATCAGAACTGAATAGGCATCTCCGGTAATTAAATGTGCGTGGTTTGAAACCCTTGTAGAGACGTTCTATAGAACGTCTCTACATTCATTTTCACCAGATGTCTAATGAATTACGAAGGAGGGTTGTCATGATTTTCAATTATTCTCTTACCTTAAAGTCCGAAATATCACCCTTCCCGGATACTCTTGCTGATTAATTTTGGTATAGACTCGCAAACAAGTTAATACTTCACCTGGATTACCACCACAGTCTAATTGCAAGTCATCTTTAGAAAATTCACAAACATCACCATACAGTCCTGATAACTGTTTGAGTCGGACTTCATTACCTGCTTTCATAGCTTTATCAACGGCTTTTCTGAGAAGACGACGAGATTCTTTTTGTAATTTTCCCCACCAAGAATAACGTTCAGCCGGGGGAATAAATACTAAGGAATGAATGGCTTCATCCATGTCAATCCAGGCACATAAATTTAAAATAGTATCAGTATTTTCCTCGGATTTTTGCAGGCGGTGAAAGCGATCGCTTAATGTGTCAATATATTGATGACGTTGTTCTAATTTAGAATGTAAAGAAACTACGTCAAAGCTAAAAACACTTTTTAAAGCATGATGTAAGTCTGGATCTATTTCAATAAACTTAATATATAAAAGTAAAAATCCGGCGATTAAATATAAATTTTCAGAAAGATGAGTTTGGGCAATTCCTGAATTTACCAAAGCTGTTTGAGATAAACATAATCCTTTGGCCTTAACTGTACCACTTAACCCTGGATAAATAATTTCATCACGGACAAATGGTAATTCCTCCAGATTTATATGATCTACAACTGCACCTACTTCTTGCGCTAATTCTAAGGCCTTATGTCGCCAAAATGTAGCTACATCTTCAGGAACTCGCAACAGTTTTCTATGAATTTCGTTCCATATTTCCGCATCAATTTGGCTTTGAATACAAGAATTACCAAGATAAGATTTTAATTCTGAATCATCATTAAAAGCATCTTTTAATTTTATTAACTGAGGTTGTTTTAGATCCCCAACTTCTTCAATAAGTCGGGGATCTAATAATTGATGAAGTTCTTGGAGAATTTCTTCTGATGTCTGAAATCCGGTATCAAGCGGATATTCTTGATTTGCTTTGGTTAAAGTTGCGGCTAATCCATATAAATTAAACCGTAATATTTTGGCTAATTCTGAGTTTTTTGTATTTAGTAGTTTATGTAAATTCTGCATAATTTTGTTAGGATGAAAATAGAAGATTTTATATCCCCGACTTCTTTAAGAAGTCGGGGATATAAGATTAATGAATACCGCAAAAAGGATCACGTTCTTTATCAACTTCGTTAGGTTGTAATTCCAATTCTGCGCGATAAACACATCCTTCTTGTTCCAGACATTCTTGATTATTAGATGTCCAATAAGGAACTGCCCCAGCGTGCATTCTTAATATGCCTGTATTATCAATAGTTACATGATATTGACAAGGATAATCTGTGATAATATCTGGTCTGCTGAGTGTGCCAATCCGTAGCCATTTCTTAGTATTTGTATCACTATCAGTCTGATAAATATAGAAGGTGTGTTGACCACTTTGGGGAAATGATGGCAAAGGTTTACTGATTAATCCTGTTCCTGGTTGTTTGACACCATCTTGTAAATAATGAAATGTTTCCATTGATTTACTTTCATTATTATCAACTGCAAATACTAAATGATAAGCATGAGGTTGATCAACTGTGGCAGATTCTAAGACATTAACAGCAATATCACCATCATGTAAGTTGTGTTGATGGTTTTCTATGGCGATATTCCATTTTAAATTACCATCAGTAAATAAGGTATTTTCAGTAGATTTAGATATGACCGAATTAATATCAATGCCAACCACATCTATTAAATAATGGGGATTACCTCGGCATAGTAAAACGCTAAATTGTAAAGCTTGGTCAATCTCAAATTGGATTTTAATTTTTTTGAGAAATTCCTGTTCTTCCATACCCAATTTATCCATCAATATTTTACCGTCGAAACTACCCCACAGGCGAAAAGTGCCATTTTCATAATCTTGACGATGGATAATATTTGTTAATTGGATGCCCTGCCAAGGTGTCCGCACTTTAGCAACAGTGTCCCAAGGTGCAAGTTGATATAGTTCTTGTCCAGCATTAAAAATGGCTAATGGTTCGTTACTTTGGGTTTTGCGTTTGAAGTTACAAGGAAGATAATAAAACAGGTTTTTGACATCAATTTCTAGTTGATTTGCACCTTTACGTAACAGATTTTTAGATTCTTCTGGATCAAATCGAAAGCGACGCAATTTTTCGGCATAACAAGCACCTGCGGAAGTGGCAATTTTGGTAAATTCTAAAACAAAAGTAATTCGTTCGGGATTCCAAACAAAATAAGGCGATTTACTAAATTCTTCGTAAATTTGTTGTTGAACAAGATTAAAGTTACAAGTTTTTCCAGACAGAATTAACCAATCTACTTTTTGATTTGTTTCTGAATTAAGACGGCTTTCCATTAAGCCTTTTGCAATACCAATGGCTTCTTTAATTGAAGAAGTTGCTGCCCGTTCAAATTGCTGATGATCTAAAGTTAGAGAAATAGATTCAGAACTTCTAACTTGAAATTTAATCGCACTTTGGGCAAGAAGTTCACCAATTTGTTGTTCATTTAAAGTGAAGGTTAATAAAGAACCATCTGCGGGTGGTTTTTGCCCTAATTTGAGTTTAGCAGCTTCAGCATGATCCCACAATGTGTAAAAGGTTTGTAGGCGTTGGGTTGCTTGTTGCCAACGAGTTGGTAAGACTTTTTCCGCTGTATCTAGGGCATCTTTAAAAGCAACGTCACCTTCGGGATTTTCTTTATCTATACATTTTAATAAACTACCAGTTTTAAATTTTCCATCTTCTAAAAAACGGTCATTTAATTCAGAGTTAATTAAGTCTTCTAATTTATCGCTTTCAATGTCACCTGTGGTAACTGCGGTCAGCAGAAAATCAGAAATTGCAACTTTTAACAAACGGAAAATTCGTAAAGTAATTAATTCACCACCTAATTGTAAATGTCCCGAAGAACCTAATAATTTGGGAGTAAGTTTATAGTAACGTCCTCCTAAACCTCTATCTTCATGATCTGCAAAGAAGGGAGTTTTATCTTCTAGAGTAAGTTCAATTAAAGCTAAGTCTGTTGTACCCCCACCAATATCTAAAACCAGGACATTTTGTGACCATTTATTCCCATTTTGACGACAGCGAGTTTTAAAAGATTCAATCCCAATATTCAGATTTCCGCCAAATTCTCGCCACAGGAAAAAGATAGCTACAGAAACAGCTTCGTCATAGGCTGTTTGCACATCATCAATGCCTAATTCTTGTACCAGTTTTTTGATTTCTTTGCGAACTACGGGAGGGGCAACGGTGGGATAGGTAACAACTGCTGTTAAAAAATCGCCTTCTGAAAATCTCCGTCTAGCCCGTTGCCGATAATCTTCTGTTAGTTCAATTAATTGCGCCCAAGCTGCTTGAATGAGGCGATTAACTTGAATATTTTCTTCATCTTCTTCTAAGATAATTGGGAAAGATCGATCTTGTCCAAAATAGCGTTTGGGTGAGTGATGAAATCTGCTAATAATTTCTTTAACTGAAACAGTTGTTCCTTGGGCTATGGCTTTTTTTCTATTATCTCTTGCGTCTCTACCCATGCGTAGTTTTAAGGGAATTAATTGCGATACTTCCATTTCACTGGGAATTTCTGTACTGCGTCTATCAATATCTAAAATTACGGGAATTAAATTTTGTGATTCTAATGTGGGAACGCGGAAAACTTCGTGATATATAGCATAAAGTTTCTTGCTAACAGCCCGCCGAAATCTATCACTTGTTCCTAAACATAATTCAATTTGGCGAATTGCTTCTAAAAATAATTCTTTGTTATCACTTTCAAAAATTTCACTTAATTGATCTGATTCTATTGCTAAGTTTTTGCTAATGTCAACTAGAAATTTTTCCCACTCACCACTACTAACATCTGGTAAGGCTAAATCTGGGGAGGAATTGAACCATTCCGCCATCCGTTCTCTTAATCTCAGTTCTTGTTCTCTGGGTAAAACTTCGGCAATGGGGACTTCTATGGGGTCAAAAAGTGTCACTGTGGAGTTGGAAGTACCAAAATCTAACGCTAACCAACCAGGAAATCTTTTTCTTTGTTTTTCGTTGAGTTTTTCACTGAGTTGTTGACTTAAATTATTCAAATAGTGATCAAATTGTGAAGTATTCATGGGTAGATGATTTTTTGTAGATGAACTTGATGATTTTTGTAAATTGGGTATAAACCAAAGATCACATTCAGCACATACATGATTAGATATGGACAAATTTGGTTTTCCCCCAGCGTCAGAATCAAAATATTCGACAATCACCTTTAAGGTACAATCAACTATTGTGATTAAAGGTGCATCTAACTGACAGGGATCTTGTCCTAATTGAGAAATATTATAAATTTGTTTGGGTGTGGCTGTGTGAAGTTGTCTATAACTTTTTTGAATTTGTGCTGCTAATTCATTTGGTGTACCTCTAACTATGCAGGTAATTCGAGAAATGTACGGTATGTTGCTTTTAATAGGGACAATTTGAATGGTGGGTAGATGCAACTGTGTGTTTTCTTTCACACCTAATTTAAAGCTAGGTAGAAGCTGAATTTCCACAGGCATTTTTGATGTTCCTTTTTTGTTTGTTAATATTTCATTGATAGTGCATTTCCCTAAATTTATTTGATAACTAAAGGTTTACTCTTTTCTTAATAAAAGAATATGGATTAAATGAACCACGAAGGGACGAAGAACACGAAGGAAGAAGGAAGAAGGAAGAAGAATGAAGAATAAAAGTAGTACCAATTAAATGCAGGTAAATAATTCTTCTTCATTAATTGTGGCAATATCGGTTAAGATTTCTAACCAAGCTGGAATGGCTAATTCGGTTTGTGAATCTCTTGCAGCAATATATCTTAGTAGTGCTTCTTTTTTGGCCAGGTTTTGCAAGCTGGGAATAATTTGATCTAAAATTCCGTTGATTTCTATATTTACTTGCTGATTACTTTCACTCACATATTGCACGAGGTGAAGACTAGCACTAGCGGTAATTTCATCTCGCAGTCGTAAAACGAAAAGTTGATGATTTGCGCTTCTTGATGTGTTTTGATTTCTCTCTGGTGACCAATCAAAAATTTGTCCTACACTGTGTTTTTCATCTTGTCTGGCTAGGGGAAAAATACTTTCTGGTTTGATACTTTGATCATGGTTATTGATTTCGGCAATAATGGCTTCTTTCCATTGACGAGGATCAGATCCTAGTAAGAGTTTATAAAATAAATCTGCTTCTTCAAGTCCAAATTTTGATTCAATTTCTTGTTCCATTTCTGGGATAAGAATGGTTTGCAGTTTTTCCCGTTCTAAGGTAATTTGATGTGCCAATGAGCTTAATAAGTCTACCACAGCTTGATGAATGCGATCGCTTGCAAAATTTTCCAGTTCTTTCACTGTTTTTTCAAAAGCCGGATAAAAGTCATCACTCTTGGTTGGTATGGAGGTATTTACCCGATTTCCTCTATCAAATAATTTCCCCGCTGCACCTTTAAATTCCGCTAAGGTAATTGTGCCATTTTGAATTTTATTAAATAATAATGTCCATTGACTCCAATTCAAAATTTTCAAAGTTAGTTCATCTTTAATGACATCACTAACTACAATTCCTCTTCTATCTTTAAGTTGTTCTTTACCTAAATCTTTCTGAAAGTTTCTGTAGGTTCTATCTAAACTTTCTATGGCTGATCTTAATTCTAGTAAAGCTGGAGTATCAACTGTGGGTATGCCTTGTTCATGGATTTCGGCAATAATTTCTTTGAGATATTCTTGTTGTTGACGAATCACATCAGCAGCCCGACGAGTATCTTCATACAATTGCTTTAAGCCATGATTAGCAACATGAGTTTGAATCAATTCTCTTAATTTACTAATCCCACCATCTTGAGCAAAATAACCTAATTGTCTTCCTAATTGACTCCTCCCATCTGCTGCTAATAAAGCTTCACTTAAATCACCCCATTTCTGTTGTAATTTTTTCGGTCTTTCCAGATAATCAGGATAATCTAAATTGGCAAGAAATTCCTCAGAACCTGCTTTAATTTGACTAGAACGTTTGGCAAATTCAGACAATCCTAATAGTGGCGATAATAAGACAATTCTATCTTTTTGAGAAGTAAATGCTTCCGCCCCATCAATAATGGTTTTGAGAACTTTCAATTTTTGGAAAACTGCATTTGTTTGTAACGGTTGAGAATCAGATTGATTAGCAATTAATAAATCTAGTTCCCTTTCTCCTCCTTCACTTTCTAAAGGCAGTTGATCAAAACGTCCCACACCGACAAGAATTAAATCCTTGAGGTCTTGTCCTGGACGCTGTTGCTGCATCATTGTGAAGATTTTATTGGCGCGATCGCTCCCCGGTGATTTACCATTAAGTAAGACTAAAATTGTCTGTACCTGTGCCAATTCTCGCAAGGATAAAAATGTATCTCTAGTTCCAGAATTAGCTGCACCCAAGCCGGGAAAATCTAAAAGGACAAATTCTTCTGCACCTGTAACATCCCAAATTTCTCGTGATATTTTCACATCAATATCAACACGACGAATTAAGGGAAAACTGGTTTGTAATAATTGCGTTCCTAACCTTTGTGGCGCATTTGGTAAGCGAACATTCGCTGCTGGTAAATCCTCAAATTTGAGAGATTGAATCGCCATGGGCATTTCTGCCAGTTGTAAACCTTCACGGGCTGTAATCCCATCAATTGGGTAAAGACGACCGCATAAAGCCTCACCATAAGCCTGATAAGCCCGCAAAAATAACACTAACTCCCGCACCAAATAACGCAACTCTAAATTATTGGAACTTTTCCAAACTTCCTCACACCAAATACTGATATCCTTACCGGTTTTAATTTTAGCTACCTGTAAAGGTGTCACCCCAGCGGACGCAGCGCGACGGTTTGCTTCTTTGAGCATGAAGTGTAAGCACTCATTTACCCCTTCATGGGATAAATATTCTACCGTATAATTATTTGCTTGGGTAGTTGCAAAACCATCCTGGGGTTTAATATGAATAGCTGTGACATTACCGGTTGTCGGATTTTCGCTCACGGGTAAAGCGTCTGCGTAACCAATGAGACTTCCTAGCAGCAAACTTTTACCGCTGCTAAATTCCCCCATGATGCCAATTTTTACCGGTGAGTTGGCCAGTTCCACAGTTTTCTCTGCTGCCTCTCGCAGCCGCAGCAGACAATCATCAAGGCTAGTGGGAACCCAATCTTCCTCCTGGGAAGGGCGCTGGGGAACTGAGTCAATTTTGCGGAGGATAAATTCACCGTACTCTTTCAATCGTGCCAGCTTATCTGGTTCCATAGAGTAGTCTTTCGTTTGAGTTCATTTTCACAACTGGGTTATAACACAAAACCTTAAAACTATTCCTATGTGGTGCCACGAAAACAGGCAAGACGCAAGACGGAAGCGGGAATTTCTTTGTTCTTTGTTTTTCTAATCTTCATCTAAGTAGGTGAACACAATAAAACCAATCTGTGTAAAGAAAAGTAAAATCGCCCAAACCCTCTTGCCTCTTGCCTCACCAATGAGCAATGCTAAACCCCGGCAATTGCCAGAAATTACCCAGCTTTCAAAATCTCATCATCTACAGAAAAATCAACTTCTAATTTATCTTGTCCATTGATTAAATAATCATTTACTAAAGAATTTTGCAAACCAGAAATCAAATCATATTTAGGTTGCCAATTTAATTCTATTTGTGCTTTATTCACTGATGCAAAGAAATGCTGTACCCGCATCGGAAAAGCTTTCCGTTTACCGAAATCAAACTTTTTCGGATCATAATGGACGATTTTTACATCATCGGCAGATTTACCAGCAGCCACAGCACAAGCACGCGCTAACCCATCGAAAGTGACAAAGCGATCGCCCGAAATATTATAAATCTGCCCAATTGCTTGATCATTCCCAATTATCTGGGTCATCGCTTGAGCTAAATCCCAGACATGGCCAAGCTGAGTGATGTGCATTCCATTCCCAGGAATACAAATCGGGCGATCGCGTACAATTCTATCAAAAAACCAACTTTCCAAAGGATTATAATTTTGCGGTCCGTAGATATAAGTAGGACGAATAGAAGTAAAGGGGATTCCCAACTGCTTGAGGTAAGCTTCCGTTTCATGTTTACCCTGGTGACGACTCTTAGGATCAACAGCATCCCCTTCTAAATGGGGCATTTGGTCAGATTTGAGGTAAACACCCGCAGAACTCATATAAACAAAATGTTTGACCCGTCCTTGAAAAATTTCTGCCAGAGGTTGTGTATCCGTGAGTTCCCTACCATTATTGTCAAAAACGACATCAAAACTTTCTGGTGCTAACTTTTCTTGAAGTTGAGTTGAGTGAGTGCGATCGCCTATAATTTGTCCTACCCCCGCAGGTGCAGCATGATTACCACGATTGAACAAAACCACCTCATGTCCATCCTTAATCAGCAGTTGAGTCAAATACACCCCAATAAACCGAGTTCCACCGATAACCAGAATCCGCATAACTTTCTAATTCCTGAATAAAAATTACCGCTATCTGTAGAGGTTATCAGGTTGTAGTATCACTAGAGGAACATCTTTTGGTAGGATTATATCTTCTATTCAATCTAGAGAGATCAAACTCTTTCCCCCTGCCTTCTCCGAACGACAATTTTTAATGCTCACCTACTTACCTTCCACCCATTCAACTTAACCGTGTCCTTAGAATATGCCTTAGTTCATGAGTGGTTAACCCCTCAAGCCACAGGAGGTTCAGAACTCGTAGTCCAGGAAATATTAAATCACATTGACGCTGATTTATACGCCCTGATTGATTTTGAATCCAGCAATCCAGAAAGTTACCTGTATAAACGTCAAATTGGCACAACGTTTTTACAGAAATTTCCCCAAGCCCGTCAAGGAGTCCAAAAATATTTACCCCTATTACCCTTGGCCATTGAGCAATTGGATTTGCGACAATATGAAGTTATTTTATCTTCATCTCATGCTGTAGCTAAAGGAGTCTTAACCACCCCTAACCAATTGCATATCTGCTATAGCCATAGCCCCATGCGCTACGCGTGGGATTTAACCTTTGATTATCTCAACCAAAGCAAACTAGGGCAAGGAGCAATCGGCTGGATCACCCGCCAAATCCTCCATAATTTGCGGCAATGGGACGTAATCAGTGCTAATCGGGTGGATTACTTCATTGCCAACTCCCAACACACAGCCAGACGGATTTGGCGTTGCTATCGTCGAGAAGCAACCGTCATCTATCCACCGGTTAACCTAGATGAATGTTTATTTTCTCCAGAAAAAGAAGATTTTTACTTGATAGTTTCCCGACTAGTAAGTTATAAACAAGTTTCCTTAATTGTTCAGGCTTTTAATAGCCTCAAAAAACCCTTGGTTATTATTGGCACTGGTCCTCAAATGAACAAATTACGGGAAATAGCTCAACCACATATTCAAATCTTAGGATGGCAACCCGATCATATCGTCAAAAATTATATGTCCCGTGCCAAAGCCTTTGTTTATGCAGCTTGCGAAGACTTTGGCATTGCCCTAGTTGAAGCCCAAGCCTGTGGAACTCCCGTAATTGCATACCGTGCAGGTGGTGCATTGGAAACAGTGAGAGATATTCAGACACATCCTGATACAGGAACTGGTATATTATTTAAAATCCAAACAGTAGGAGCTATAGTAGATGCCGTAGAAAAATTTGTAGATCATGAGCATTTATACAATTATGAGTATATACAAACACACGCTAATCAATTTTCTCGCCAGGTTTTTGCAGAACGTTATCTCAGTTTTGTGAATGAATGTCGTGAAAAAGGAGTTTACGGAAAGTAAACATCGGCCTTTTGTATTTATTTTCTCAGAAGAGTGCAAATTTTTCCTCAAAATTACTGCCTTTTAGCTTTAAGATTGGGACTATGTGTGGTGTGGATTATAAAGGAGTATGATGACTGCCCAGAGTTCACTCCTCTCCGGCAAGCGATACCCGCGGAAGGATAACAGTACATCTGTGACTGTTTTATCAAAACGTGGTCAAAAAGTTAAACAGCCAAAGGTGAAATCCAGAAGTTTATCTTTTCAGGGTTTATACGGAGAGTTTTTTAAACGACTGTTTGATATAGTTTTTTCATTGTCGGTCTTGATTTTGTTTTCTCCCATTTACATGATATTGGCTTTATTGATAGCCATAAGCTCAAAGGGTCCGATCTTTTATGTTCAAGAACGGGTGGGCAAAAACTACCGCAGCTTCAATTGCATTAAGTTTCGCACCATGGTCAACAATGCTGACGAAATTCTCGTCGAAATGATGGCTACATCACCTAACCTCCGAGCAGAATTTGAAGACAATTTTAAGCTGAAAACAGACCCAAGAATCACTAAAATTGGTCACTTTTTGCGAATTACCAGCTTAGATGAATTTCCCCAATTTTGGAATGTTCTCAAAGGAGATATGAGTGTAGTTGGTCCAAGACCTTTAGTCGCGGAAGAATTAATCAAATATGGTGATTATATCAATCATGTTTTAACGATTCGTCCTGGAATTACTGGTTTGTGGCAAGTATCCGGGCGTAATGATATTCCATATCCTCGCCGGGTGCAAATAGACCTCCATTATGTCAATTTTAGGAATTTTTGGCTTGATTTGTGGATCATCCTGAAAACAGTTAATGTTGTCATTATGCCCAAAAATAAAGGAGCTTACTAAGTAAGTACACCAATTCCCTCTTATGGGGCAACATTATGCCCCAAAAACTATTTTTGAGGAGTCAGGAGTCAAGAAGAAGGAGTCAGGAGTCAGGAGAAAAGAGAAGTTAGGAGTCAGGAGAAAAGAGAAGTTAGGAGAAAGAAGAAGTCAGGAATGAAACTGGGTTTGTGTATAGGTTTCAATTTATATTTTGTATCTCGTAACTACTCAACCTGCTGTAAAGTCAAAAATATTAATTGACATAAATCTATAATTATTTGTTAAAGTGTTTTTTAGCAAAAATATTTGCTGACCTTTATCTAAAAACAACAAGGCATCGCCAAGCGTCAGTAACCCAGCCCTAAAAGGACTGAGCTTGCAAGAGTAATCAAGCAAGCTGTGCTGACCAGACCACCCTGAGCTTAGTCTCATGGTAGCCGTTATTTGAGTCACGACACCTTGGAATGCGTTCGCGCCAGCGTGCCGTCAGGCATAGCTAGTTCCCCGCTCTGTCATTTGCAATTAAACAGTTTTAAGGTCACTGAAACAGTGTTGCAAGTCTAACAAGCTCTTATAACTGGTCAAAGCTAACATTACCCCAGAAATGGGAGGCTCTTGAGAGCAAAACATTATGCGTACAGAGTTGGAAAATTTGAATCGGTAATTGTCCCGTTGAAAGTACATCACAAAAGTACCCCGAATTTCTCAACTCCAAGGCGGTAATGAAGAAAAGAAATATTCAATTCAAGGCGGTTAAAACCGCACGAATCGTTTCCATCTCAGGTCTGAAGACACTGAATTTCCTACTTACAGCGAGGTCTTATGACACAAAGAAAACGGGCTTTAATTACTGGTATTACTGGTCAAGATGGTTCTTATTTAACTGAACTTTTACTAGAACAAGGTTATGAAGTCCACGGGATTATTCGCCGTACTTCCACCTTTAACACAGACAGAATTGATCACATGTATGAAGATCCTCATAACGAGGACGCAAGGCTATTTCTCCACTATGGTGATTTGACAGACGGAACAACACTGCGGCGGATTTTAGAAGAAGTCAAACCTACAGAAATTTATAATTTAGGCGCTCAATCCCACGTCCGGGTCAGCTTTGATTCACCTGAATATACAGTAGATGCTGTAGGTATGGGGACATTACGTTTATTGGAAGCAATCCGCGATTATCAGCACCGCACTGGGATTGAAGTCCGTTTCTATCAAGCTGGTTCTTCGGAAATGTATGGTTTGGTGCAAGCAGTTCCCCAAAGTGAAACCACACCCTTTTATCCCCGCAGTCCCTACGCTTGTGCTAAGGTGTACGCCCACTGGCAAACCATCAATTACCGCGAATCTTACAATTTATTTGCTTGTAACGGTATTCTTTTTAATCATGAATCTCCCAGAAGGGGCGAAACATTTGTTACCCGCAAAATTACTAGAGCCATAGCCCGCATTGTTGCTGGTAAACAAAAAAATATCTTCATGGGTAATTTGGATTCCAAGAGAGATTGGGGTTATGCCAAAGATTACGTAAAAGCAATGTGGTTGATGTTGCAACAAGAGCAGCCAGATGATTATGTGGTGGCAACTGGTGAAACCCATTCAGTGAAGGAGTTTCTGGAGTTAGCATTTAGTTATGTTAATCTCGATTGGCAGAAATACGTAGAGTTTGATCAACGTTATCTGCGTCCTGCAGAAGTAGATTTATTAATTGGTGATCCGACTAAGGCACAGCAAAAATTAGGCTGGAAACCATCAGTAACATTTAAAGAACTGGTTGCGCTCATGGTAGAAGCTGATTTACAAGCTGTGGGTTGTACTTCCCCTAATGGTAATGGTGCAAAATACCCTCAAGATATTGCTACTACCCGTCAAGAATTAGGATCTCTGCACTTTTAATTCAGATCAAGGATAATAATATGACAGCCTTAGATTTAGCAAATAAACGGATTCTTGTCACTGGTGGGGCGGGTTTTCTCGGCCGTCAGGTGATAGATCAATTATGTCAGCATGGCGCTAACAGTGAGAAAATTACTGTAACGCGATCGCACGATTGTGATCTACGAGTATGGGAAAATTGCCAACGGGCAGCAGATCAACAGGATATTATCATTCACCTAGCTGCCCATGTTGGTGGTATTGGTCTAAATCGAGAAAAACCCGGGGAGTTATTTTACGATAACTTGATCATGGGAACTCAGTTAATCCATGCAGCTTATCAACAAGGGATAGAAAAGTTTGTCTGTGTAGGAACTATTTGCGCCTATCCTAAGTTTACCCCTGTACCATTTAAAGAAGATGACATCTGGAATGGTTATCCAGAAGAGACTAACGCCCCCTATGGAGTGGCAAAAAAAGCTCTCTTAGTCCAACTGCAATCTTATCGTCAGCAGTATGGGTTTAATGGTATTTACCTGTTACCAGTGAACTTGTATGGACCTGAAGATAATTTCAACCCTAGCAGTTCTCATGTAATTCCCGCTTTAATTCGCAAAGTGGAAGAAGCCCAAACCAGGGGAGAAAAACAACTTCCTGTGTGGGGTGATGGTTCTCCTACCCGTGAATTTTTGTATTCTACAGACGCAGCACGGGGAATAGTCATGGGAACTCAGTTTTATAATGATGCTGAACCCGTGAATTTAGGAACTGGTTACGAGATATCCATTAAAGACTTAATCACCTTAATTTGCGAATTGATGGAGTATGAGGGTGAACTTGTGTGGGAAACCGACAAACCCAATGGCCAACCCCGACGTTGTTTGGACACGGAAAGGGCAAAACAGGCTTTTGGCTTCACTGCTGAAGTAGAATTTAGACAAGGTTTGAAAAATACTATTGATTGGTGGCGTAAAAACGCTGCATAGATGATCTCCTCATCTCGTTCCCAGTCTCCGACTGGGAATGCCTTCATAGAGTTTCTGACTCTAGCATACACACAAGGCAGAGCCTTCTTAATTCATTCCCATACAGAGTATGGGAACGAGGGAAATCTAAAATCTAAAATCCAAAATTGTCACAACTAACTAAAAAGGAATTGCGACGGGTTTTACTCCAAAAACGTCAGTCTATGACATTATTAGAATGGCGGGGGAAAAGCGATCGCCTCACCACCAATATCCAAAACTCGGTTATATTTAATCAAGCAAATACAATTCTGGCTTTTTTTAGCTTTCGTCAAGAACCTGATATTAGCTCGCTATATACTAACACTAATAAACGTTGGGGTTTTCCCCGTTGTGTTGATAAATCTCTAGTTTGGCATTCTTGGCAACCTGATGACACAATTAATATCGGCGCTTATGGGATTACAGAACCTCACCACGAAGCACCGATAATTGAGATTGAAGAAGTAGATTTAATTATTGTTCCCTGTGTGGGTTGTGATGTCCAAGGATACCGCTTAGGTTATGGTGGGGGATATTATGACCGTTTGTTAAATTCTCCTGGTTGGCAGACAAAAGCGACTATAGGAGTGGTGTTTGATTTTGCTTATTTATCTCAATTACCGGTTGATAGTTGGGACAAACCTTTAGAAAGGGTAATTACAGAAAACTTGATGACAACCACCAGTTTACAGTAGAAAAAATTGAAGTTAACTAAGATCCAAGAATAAGATTTTCTAAAAAACCTATTTCTAATTCTGATGCAGGTTTACCACCGCCACCTTCTATTAATTTTAAATATTTTCGCAACAGTTGCTGCATATTAGAAGTCCGATATTGGGGACTAATTTGTAATAACGCATTTTCCCAATGAATCTTTGTTGGTAAGTGTCCATATTCAGCTAAATAAATAGCTTCTCTGACTAATTTATCTAATTCTGCACCTGAATAACCGGCGGTTTTCTCTACAAGATATTCTAAAATGGAAGAAGGAGTTGGTGGTAATTTATAAGCGGTAGTGCGTTTTTGCAAAATTTGATATCTTTCTTCAGTATTAGGAGGCATAACTATAAATATCTCATCAAAACGGCCTGCACGAAATAATTCCGGTGGTAATTTTTCCCTATCATTAGAAGTGGCGATGAAAAAAATCGGATATTCGTGATCATTTAGCCAAGATAAAAATGTGCCAAATTGTCTGGTACTAACTCCTGAACTATCACCTCCCACACCGGCAAAAGCCTTTTCAATTTCATCCATAAATAGGATATTGGGGGCTGAGGCTTCGATGGCTCTGAGTGCTTGAAAAGTGTTACTTTCCGATTCTCCTACCCAGCGAGATTGTAACCGAGCAATTTCAAAATTAATCTGCGGTACGTGCCATTCTTGAGCGATCGCTCTGGCAATAAAAGTTTTTCCACAACCAGGGAAACCTTCGAGTAAAATAGCCCGAGGACGTAATTCTGGTTGGCCATCTTGAGCAAACCAACACTCACGACTATATATCCATTCTTTAACTTTAGTTAATCCTCCCACATCTCTCAAACCTTGACCAGAGGGAGCATAATATTCTAAAACTCCAGTTTTTCTAAGTTCCTGTTTTTTGGCTTCTAATAATAACTGTCCAGCCGCTTCTGGATCTGTCCACAAATTCCGAGATGTTGATAATTTAGCAGCTTGAATTGCCGCTTGTAAAGGCATTCCTTGAGCTTGTTCTGCTAATCTCCCAGCATCTGCTTCTGTTAACCCATATTTTTCTACAGCCACACTAAAAACATCTTCATAAAGTTCTGCTTCTACAGGTAAAGGTAAATCTATAATATGTACCATATTTCGCAAAATAGTCGGAATAGTCCAATCTGAACCAATAATAATTAAAGACATTCTTACCAAAGGTCTTTTCTGGTCTATTAGTAATATTAATTCTTTCAATTTTCGAGCTATTAAATGATCATCAGGACGCAATAAAACAGACCAATCTGGCAATAAAAAAGTATGTTGTCTTTGCAGATTTTTACTAACTTGATCTTGTAAACGATGTTGGAGAATATCTAAAGATTGTAAAATTGGATTACCATTTATATCAATAGCATTACCCAATCTTTGCCATTGTGCTTGATTTGCAGAACCAGCAGTTTCTAATCTTTGTTTAAAACCGTCTGTGCTATTCCATTGTGCTAATTCTCCATCTTGAATATCTGCATTATTCAAAATTGCTAAATGAGCATCTATGGTACAACGAATAGCGCGATTTTCTTCTGATGATCTCAAAAAAATTAACGGATAACGAGATTTTAATAAATCCTGTAATTCTTGCTGACATTTATCATAAGGTAATTCCGGCTTCATATTTTTTAACGTCCTTAAAAATCAGCTTTGTTAGTATCAGCACGAATATCTGTAACTGGTTCTGGTGTTTTTTCTGTGTTATTATTAGCAGGATTTTCAACTTTATTGGTAGAGTTATTTACAGTTTTTATTTCGGAAGTTGGAGTTACTGCTGGACGAAGAGGTTTTTTAGCAGGAGCAACAATAGGATTATTTACATTATTAACAGAAACAGGATTATTAATGGGAATTACAGGTTGAATATGAATAGAAGCATCAAGAGGTAAATCTAACGTTACAATAGTACGATGACGACCAACTTTAATATCTGCAATCCAATTAGAAATTATCGCAGTTAAATTTTCTGAAGTTAACATTCTAGCTGATTGTTGTTCAATAGTTTGACTAATCAGAGAACGATGATTCTCTTGACGAAAATAATCTTCAGGATAACTTTCATACAATGTAGTCAAATTAATAGAATAACTAATTTCCTTATTTCCTGCTTGTGGTATTCTGACAACTAAAGTATATTCAGACATCATGAAAACACTATTATTAATTATGGATTTTGTATGACGAGAGAAGCTCATGACCAATTTGCGAAAGAATATCTAGAGGAATTATTAAAACCTTTAGGTCAAGTAGATATTGGTAAAGACGTAAAAAGCGAAGTTAGAGAAATAGATATTTGGTTTGTTCCCAATCAATCAAAACCTGTAACTTCCGATTTAGGATTATTAGCAAAAATGGCAGTTACAAGCTGTCTATTTGAACCTTTTCGTAATCCTCCCAATGAAATGACAATTAGAAGTTGTATGTCAAAATTATACAGCCTTCATGAAGAATTGTTTCGACAAGCAAAAAGAGAAAATCGGCGGCTAATGGAAACCGAGTTCCCTGTTTTATGGATTTTAACACCAACCTGCTCAAAAAATAAACTAGATGGATTTAGAGCTACACTCAAAGATAATTGGGAAACAGGAGTTTATTTTCTAGGAGAATCGCATAAAACCGCAATTGTAGCAATTAACCAATTACCCAAAAATCAGGATACACTATGGTTAAGGGTGTTAGGTAATGGGGAAACCCAAAAACAAGCAGTACAAGAACTGATCACAGTTTCCACAGAAAACCAGTGTAATTATCTACTGGAAATTTTAGCATCTTGGCGTAAAAATATAGAGATTAACACTAATATCAACGATGAAGATAGGGAGTTGATTATGACTTTATCACCAGCATATCTCAAACAACGCGAGGAATGGCGAGAAGAAGGAATACAAACGGGAATACAAACGGGACTACAAACGGGAAGACAAGAAGAATTGCGGTTAATAGTAGGAAGTTTACTAACAGCACGTTTTGGTAATTTAGATGAGGAATTATTAGCTGTTGTTACTTCTATTATGGAACTTTCTCTCACAGAAAGAACTGATTTATTTCTCAACTTATCTCAGTTGTCCCGTGAGCAATTATTAGCTAAATTCCCCATTAATTAACCCATTTTCGTAGGTTGTTCACATCCTTCAGATCCCCGACTTCTCTAAGAAGTCGGGGATCTTGTTGTTTTGCTTGATTCTACTAAATCCAACGGTCAGCTTCAGTTTTAAGTTGTTGACTCCAACGTTTAAACCAGAGGATACCACCTCCTGAAATACCTAAAGTTAATATTAATATAAATAACCTATCTGGGAACAAAGGTAATTTATAAAAAGATATATTGGGCATTCTGATCTTAACAGGTTCAGCATTAATATTTAGTTCTCGATTCGAGGAATTAACACTAACTTGCACTTGATATTCTTCTGCTGGTGCTGCATTTGGTTGAATATATTGTAATTCATATTCTCGTAATGCTTTAAAAAAGGTTTCTAAACTATTGACGGCTTCATTTACATCTTGCGGAAATTTACTAATACCTCCGGTTAATTCAGCAATTTGTTTTAATCTTGGTTGATCAACAATATAGTTGAATATGTCCCCAGAGGGAAGTTTACACGATTGAATTAAATCAACTGCTTCTTTTTTCTCTAACCAACTATTAGGAATATTGCAGTTATTAGCACGATTTCTTAACTGTCTTAAAGACTCTCCATAACCTAAAGTGTAAACTCTGACTGTCGGATATTTTTTAAAGACTTTTTCTAAATTAGCAAATTGTTGATCTTCTGTTTTACGTTTACTGTTGTGATAACCATCAGATAATAACATTACCGCTAATTTAGGCGGAATTTGTGGTTCATCTTTTCTCAAATCGTTACTACTATTTGCTTGTCTTGTCAACTCTTCGGAGTTATCACCTAAATATTTGACTGCTTCTTTCAAAGGATTATATAAATTAGTACCTGCGTTAGTGGGAGAAGATCCTAAATCAGCGACTCTTTTATCTAAATCTGGTGAATTTGCTGGAAGGAAATTTTTAGCAATAATTTCTTGGTTAACCTCATAATTATCTTTAGCAATTTGTGATTCTCCAAATGGTACTAAGGAAATATGTACAGGTAAATTTTTCTCGCGGACTAATTTAATAAATCCTTGAATAGCCAGAATAGCACCATCTATTTTTTTGACTCCACTAGCATCTTTTTTTCTCATGCTTCCACTCATATCTAAAAGAATGACGACATAAGCAGGATCTGATGTTAATTGTTCTCCCGGTGGAATTAATCTAAATTTTGTCACTTCTGCGAACTTGAGATTAATAGGAGTATCTTGACTTTTGGCGATAATTCTGGCAGTTTGTAATTTGAATTCAGATTTTTGTAATCCCTCAATAGGAATATTGTTATCATTAACAACTTTAACTTTTAATGTAACAATATCAGCATCCGTAGGACGGGGAGATACTTCAATTTTGGAATTAGCAAAAACAGGTAATGGTAAAAAGCCTAATAAAAGAGTAACAATTCCTAATTTAAGCTTGGGGGTCGAGTAAGCGATTATAGAAAATGAATCTGTAGAATTTTTCTTCATTGTTTTCATGATAAAGTGTCAAAATTTGATTATGTTTGAGAGTGGTAGTTTTATTTTTTGGTAAAAATCTTTGTTGAATTTTTACAGATTCTTCCGCTAAACAACGAATAATCACAGTCCCAGAATTTACCTGTAAAGATGCACATTCTTCTGGTAAATGGGGGATGTAAATATCTGCTGTATCACCAGAACCAATAATTATAAGTTTCTTGGTTTTTGCTGGTAATTGAATTGAAACTCCTTCTTCAATATGTTTGTAATCATTATCAGGAATATACTTGAGCGATTGATTATTTAATGTTGGTCGGAGTAGTTGTGTAGGAGCATTACTATCAACTTGTAATTGAGTAGTTGCTGAAGATTTTCTAGTGCGTTTTTTTGTGGCTTCAAATCCTGTTCCTGCTCTCAATGCTACTTGATAACTGGGTTTGGCTGCAAAACATAAAGATAAACCTAATAAACCACCAAATAAGAAGAAACCAACGGGTTCTTGATATTGACCTAATGCTGTATTTACAGCTTCGCAAAAACTAGCTGCTAATAGTCCTGAACCAGCACCGAAACCTGTACTTTGAAGAATACGTTGTTTGACTCTATCTCCTGTTCCTTCAATACTTCGCCAACTCCAACTAATACTTTCAGCTAAACCAGCAAAAGCACCGATAATGATCCAAGAAATGATTCTGACTAACCCACCTGGCCAGTTACTTTGTAATAGTATCCAGTTGAAAATACCGAGAAATAAACCTATCGATGAACCGACAATAAACACTTTTTTAAAAAATGTCCGAGTCAGGAATCGCCAATTAGTTTTATAGCGAGTGGGGTTACTGATAAAAGTTTCTGCTATGATCATGCCACTTGTAATACAGGGAGTGACAATTATTAATAAGATTATGTAGGGAGGAATGCTAAATTCTTTGGGTACAAATAGCATCAAGAAAGTGCCTATTTCTTGCCATAATATTTGACTGATACTCCAGCCTAGTAGGGCGGAAACTATGCCGCATAAGGCGTAAAAACTGGCTCTAATTTGGAGGTTATTCATGGGTTGTATATAAGAGTAAATATTTATATTCAAGGAGTTTGTTTGGAGTTATTAACTGATGATCTTTTTGGTTTTAGAGATTTCTGTATTATATCTTTTATACAGTTATCTAAATTATCTCGACCGTTAGAATTATCTTTAATAGGGTTATCATTTTGACACTTCTGTATTTTAAATTTTCGATCTTGGAATTGGTTTTCATCTTTGCTACTTAGATAATATTTTCTTAAATTTTCAGCAATGGCGGTCGAAAATAGTTTATAGTTGTCGCGTAATTCTACCTCTAATTTGTCTTTATCAGTTTTATTACAAGCTTTAAATACTTCTAAATTACTAAGTACATCCGTTGAACATCCACTTGAAGTGTTAGTTGTAGAAGGAGTGGTAGAATTAGCAGAAGGATTTTCTAAATTATTGACTGGAGAATTATTTTCTTTTTCGTTCTTCCGTATATTCTGTATATGTGACTGATCTTGATTATTGTTATTAGGAGGAGGATTTCTACTAATTATTAGTATGATTATTGCTGTAACAAATACAACGACAATTACTAAGAAAATCCCAAACAAAATAAACCAGATTCTGTTATTTATTTCCCTGCGTCTTTTAGGTCTTTTCGGTGTTGTCGTTTTTCCTGGTAACTTCTGTTTCTTTTGAGATCGGTTATTTTCAGATTTGTTATCTATGGCTTCACTGTTTTTATGTTCATTATTGCTATTAGATTTATCTTGAGATGATAGTTGTATATTCTGAATTTTTCGATATATTTCATTATCTATTAAATGGAGTATGTCTTGTGGAATAAACCTATAGCTAATATAACAGAAAGTCCCAGCTAAAGGATAGTGATTTATCTTAATAAAAGTAGATACTAATTTTTCATATTGTTTTCTTTCTGCTAAAGTAATATTTTTCGGTTCTTGTAAAATAGTTAGAATTTTTTGACGAAAAGTCTCCAGAGATTCTTCAACTATTATTTCTTCTTCAGAGAAAATTCTTTTTTCAACCAGTTCTGCATAAGTTAAAAAAGTTTTAGACCATATACTTTGCGATTGAGTTAATAAAAATTCAATTTGATTACTTCCATTGTGATCAGCCATTAAATGATTTAGTAGATATGAAATACCCGTATATATAGAAAAAACTAATCTGTTAATTATCTGTTCATTTTGATACTTATAACTAGCATTTAATAATTGAGCGTGAAATTCAATAGCAATACTGTTACTAGTAGATTTTCCTGACGAATTACCGAAATTAGTTGAATTTAATATTTCTATCAAAAATGAACTCTTTTCTTTTGGTAAAAGCAGATATATTTCGGCTTTATAGATTAAAGTAAATTTGTCATGAATTGCTTGTAAAGTAGTTTTATCTATAAAATCAGACCAGTTTTCATTTGGGTACTTTGCTAAATATTCAAATAATTCTTCAGTTTTTTTAGAGTCTAATTCATCTGTATCAGCAAATATTCTTGCTATATCTTTCAAACATTTTTTAATCTTTTGAACTGGGACTGTTTGAGTAGTATTTTCTTTCGTAGGTGTACTAACAGAAGTATTAGAATTATCTTTTTGTGGTGATGGTAACGGCTGTTTACTAATATTTTTAGGTATATCCTCTTGAGTAGCGTAAAAAATAGCTAAAAATCTTTCTGGATATGCTATTTTGTGAACATTCCAAGCCCAAGCATTAAGACGAGTGGCACGATCACTAAAACATAACGCCAGATAATGTAATTTTGTGTATTCTGGATATCGCTTCCTCCAAAGTTCTTTTGTAACTACAACTGTATAAGGAATTTTATTTTCTTCTACTACTATTCTCTTAATGTTTTGTAACTGATCTTCTTCAAAAATTAGTTTTTTATATTGTTCATGAACACGGAAGATTTGGGGTGATTGTGATAATTGTTTATCCAATTCAGCCATATCAAACTTAGGCTGATTTTGATTGAGCCACCAATAAATTAAAGTCCCAATACCATCAACATCTGGAGATGACTTATCTAACCAAAAATATTTATAGCCAATAGTAGGACGACCACCATCATCTAACTGTCTATTCGCAACTGCTAAAACTGAATATTTATCATCTATTTCTCTGGCAATGAGGGCAAAATCACCCGTTTCTGGTGGATAATTATCATTCAATTTAAAATAATCATTAATTACTGCTTCACGAATTTCTGGGGGAACTTCATGACTCGCACGAGCGATTTTCTCAAAAGCATAACCACCAGATACATAACATCCATATACTTCTGAATAACGGACATTATCAAATGCTCTACAAAATTGATAAATTTGAACAACTGACATAATTATTTTCTCCTATATATCTCTTAATTGATTATCTTCCTTACCCGTTGCTAACCAATACAAAGGCGCAACTAAACCTAAAGGCCGCCATACTCCTGGTTTATCAATTACTCCATAAGTTCCCCCACTATCTCGATTTTTTTTCTTAAAGTTGGGTCTGGGTGGTGTTCCTTTTGTGCCAAAGGTAGAAGCAAAAAAGTAATTTGTAGAACATCCCCATAGTTTACTCCATTTCTTTACTGTAGTTTTAAGACTGGGAAATTTCAAGCCCATAAAAGTGTCTATATCTTGCCAATAACCGGAAGCGGGAGGTTGTTCACATTTGGTAAATACTACTGCAATTCGATAGTTTTGTAATCCTCCATTATTAATAGTTAAGCGCTCATTTAATTCTCTTTGCAGGTTTTCTAAAGCTTGAGCATATTCTTGATCAGATGTCCTGGTAGCAGTGCTATCAATCAGTATCAATAAACCTGAAGCAGTGGCACAATCATCTAAATAACTAACTAAATGTGCGCTAGGATTAGCAAGATTTCGTAATTCTTTAATCAGTTCTCCAGAGTATTCTCGACAGGATACTCGTAATCTAATCGGTTGATTTCTTAAAGCTGGTAGAGGATGATTAATAAACTTAGCTTTTAAGGTAATTAGTAAGGAGTATGTCGGTAAATCCTCAGCTTCTCCACTGCCATAATCTGTACCTGCTAACTCTCTACCATCTTCTAAGATGTCCTTAGCTATATTAATTAATTCCCCAGCTTCGTCGTTATAGGGGTCAACAGCCACAATAGGACTGTCTTTTTTAGCATTTGGCCAACGAGCTAGGGCAGCCATAAACGCTGTTTTTCCAGAACGACGTGGACCAATAACCCGAAAATCCTGGTTTCCACCTATATCCAGGGGAAGATTAGAGGCGTTCGTCATGAAATACCCTCCCTGTGCTTAACCAATACAGTGGGGAAATTAATCCGAAGGGTTTCCAAGCTTCCACGTCTCGTAAATAGGCCCTAAATTCCGCAGAACTGCCATCATCAGATATATAACGATTAGGACGGGGATCATGTTGTCCAGAGCTATCCCCCATAACACCGAAGGAAGAACAAGCGAAAAATCGTAATCTGGAAGGTGGTAATTTTTCTTTCAAAACTCTATAAGTTTCCTTTAAACGAACTCTAAATAAATCTTCTTCCGCATCTAAACGACAAGGCCAAAGTTCTCCTCGTTCACATTTACTGATAACTACAGCAACTCTCAATTTACTTAAAGTTTCATTCACATTAGCCTGTTCGGATAATTCTGTTAATAGCCTATTCACAGCAGGTGCATAAAGTTTTGTGTCATTACTTGTATCCCAATCTGTGAGCATAATCATCCAACTTTTGGCCGTTAACCAATCTTCTACATATTCTTGAAATTCAGATGCTCTGTGAGGAATAGCTCCACATTCAAATGTTTCTCCAGCGTAATCTTTGACGTTTAATCCTAATGTTATTCCTGGTGAATTTTTAGTAGTGGGGATTTGAATTTCAAAAGAAAAATATGGTTCATCACCATATTCAATATCATTGCCCGCAAAAACTGCCCCTTTTTCTAGAATATTTTTAGCTGCCCCAATCAGTTCTTCAGCATCATCAGAAGTAGGTGTAATTTTCAAACCAGGAAATTGTTTTTTCAACTCCTTTGGAAGCCGCAATAATGAAGCTAAATAAGTGGTTTTACCGGATTTTCGAGAGCCAATGATTCTAATATCATTGCCAATTGATTGTTGTTTTTTCAGAATTGTACGTTTAGTCTGGTAATTTTTGGCAAGCATAAGATTTTAGGGGTTAATTATAAATAAGATAAGGAGCAAGATACAGCCAAGGTAATTCAAGTAATTCTTGATTTTCGGTAGTAGTAATAAAGAAGTTAGTCCGAGAACCAATTTCTGTTCCTTTGTATTTACGAATGACCTGATTCGCAACTCCAAAATATGACTCAACAACGTGATCACTATAATCATACCAAGGGGCA
>NZ_VIKZ01000021.1:0-68249 GCF_009711985.1 Dolichospermum sp. UHCC 0260
CTTCACATTGCGAATCTTTTGGCTTAGTGCTAACGGAAGCGCGGGAAGCTGGTTGTGCGATTATAGCCAGTGATGTAGATGGTATTCCTGAGACTTTAGATTATAGTCAAGCGGGGATTTTAGTGCCACCCAAGGATATTCCAGCCTTAGCTAATACTTTGACACAATTATTGAGCGATCGCCAACTTTTAGATCAGTGGAAATTCCGCGCCCAACAAAATTTAGAAAGATTTAGTGCCGCAAGAGTGAATGAAGAAACACTAAATATATATCGTGAATTAATGAGAAAAGACAATATCATCAGAGTCATGGAAACCAGAGAATTAGCCAATCTTAATTAATTCTTTTTCGCTAATGTGCATCGCAATTCCTTTCTCATAATAGGCAGCTTCATTAATAAAGATTGGATAAACAGTGGAATTTCCTTGATAGAAAATTTCTTCTCCTGTGAAAGTCAGAAAAATAGGATCACCAGGATGTAAAGGTTCATAATCTTGGAATTGAAGTTGGGGGTGAATCATCGCCTGAATTTCCCCTACTTCATTTCTCGGATAATCAATCACACCAATTGATTTATAGACTGTTAGTGTATTATTTTTGGGTAAATCTTTTCCTTGATTATAGTCTTCAAAATAATCTAAAACACTATAAATAAGTTGTTCAGTCTGTTGAAATAATTCCGCATTTAAAATCCCCTGGGGTACAGCACCAACTTCAATTGCAAAACCCAAATCACACAAAGAACGTAGAAAACCACTACCTTGAGGTTGTTCATGAATATAAACCTTCACCAAAGGATTAACTGCACTCAAATCCGCAGCTAATTTGAGCAGGAAAGGGTGCCAATTTCCCAGAATAATACATAATCCCATATTGGCAGTAGTCGTATGTACATCAATAATTGTATCTACAGATTTTTGATTTTCTGGTTGTAATATTTGTTGAATTTCTCGCGCCCTTAATTCTTCGTAACTTGAGATTTTTGAACTTGATAATTTATCTTGATTAAAGCAACGATTCAGATCCGTATCAATATATCTTGTCCGTGCAGCAATAGCTTTAGGATTACCAAGTAATGATAAAGTTTCAAAACTACCTCGATGAATTAAATGGGGATATTGCTGAAACTTTTTAACCAAGTAAACTCCCGTTAACTCATTACCGTGATTTCCCCCAACAATCGCCACCCGATGAATTTGATTCATAAATACCTCATTTATAAGCAACTTAGCTATGAAAGTGAACACATTCTATCAGTCCATAGCCTTTTGTGCTGAGATGCTGCATAAATAATTTTCTCACAGTCCAGATGCCAATAGCAAGAGGAAGGGAGTATAATTAATGATGATAAATTCTGAGATATTCTTTAAAAATGGGGGAAAGAGTATATAGTTTTTGATCATTTTCTAATTTGGATACTAAAAATCTTCTTGTTAATGATTGTAACCCGTTAATTATATCCATTGATGACAATGATAAAAACTGTTTTATCTCATCTCTAGATATAGGTTGATCATTTTGACTAATTTTTAATAATATCTCTTTTTCAACTTCAGATAATCTCATCCATATTAAATCAAACAGAGTTTTAAAATCTTCTGTTAAAATTAAACTATTTTCTTTGATAAATTCAGCAACTTCACTCTGAAAGACATCTTTAATTAAAATACTGATATACTGTAAATATTTAGGATGACTTTCATATAAATTAATTAAGTTTAACCAATTCTCCTCATTTTTTAATCCTTGATTTTTTAATATCTCTGTAGCTGCACTATTTAAACCTGATAATTCTAAAGAATGAATTGGATACAGTTCACTATCTAAAGAAATCATTTCTTGGCATTTTTCCTGACTGATGAGAATTAAACAACTTTCATGTTCAATTTCTGTAATCATTTGTAAGAAAGTTTTATAATCTTGATATTCAGGTTTATATTGTCCTGAATATTGTTGAGGGGTAAATATTTCTTCTAGGTTATCGAGAATAATTAAGCAGCGTTTTTGATTAAATAATTCTAAGGATTGATTTAAGAAGTTATTGGTATTGATATCTTTGCTATTTACATTTAATTCGGTGAGTATTTCTGTAAGGATAGAATTTAAAGAATTAGATAATTTAAGATTTTTCCAGATAATTACATCAAATGGTATTATGTGAGTATCAAGAAAGTGTTTCACTAATGTGCTTTTACCAATACCGGAAATTCCCAAGATTGAGATTAAACGGGTATTGGAGTTTTCTACCCATTTAGATAGGGTTGTTAGTTCATTGGTTCGTCCGTGAAAATGGGTTATTTTTAGTGATTGTTTGAGGTTAATATAAGATGTTTTTTGTTTGATTTTATCTTCATAATTAATTGCTTGTTTTTGATGATCTGGGTTATTTGGACACCAATTCACATGATTTTTGATTCCTATCCCAAGAATTTGCTGATTAAATGAATTTGCTAATCTTTCGATAGACCAACGAAAATTAGATTTAGTAACATCTTCACCTAATTCTTTTCCCAGAATTTTATATAACTCACGACTAACATTTCCAATATGATTTTCGCTTTCATAGCCAAATTCATCGGCAATGTCACTATAGATTTTACCGTGCCAAATGCCTTGAACAGCACTTCGTTGTAAGTCGTTCAGGTGGTTTCCGGTGTGTTTAAAGACTAATTCATCAACTATTTGTAACACTTCTGTAACAGTCATAAATGCCCGTATAGTTAGGATTACAGCTATTTTAGCCTAGTCTGGGGTTGAATTATCAAGGGTTTTCAAGGGTTTGGATTAATATTTTTTTACAAAATTGGGTAGGAAATGAAGTATTTTAGCAGTATTAAGCTTACTGTGCTTGTGCAATAATTATGCAAAGACAAGGCAAGTGACAATTACCAAACTTATATACTGATAGAAATTACCAGAAGAGGACAAGTGAATCAGTTTAAAACCCTTATTTATGAACAAGAGTTAGAACACATTGCAGGATGGGTTCAAGAATATCCCAACTTAGAAACAGGTGGAGATTTATTTGGCTTTTGGACTCATTCAGGTTTTCCTGTTGTTCAGTTTGTTCTAGGTCCTGGAAAAACTAGCAGACATAATCAAACTAGTTTTTATCAAGATAGAGAACATTTAATTAAAGCAGGAGAAATTCTCAGACAGAAACATGGCCTTCAGCATATTGGAGAATGGCACTCTCATCATCAGATGGGATTAGCACGACCTAGTGGGGGTGATGAACAGACTGTTTTTAACGCCTTAAGGCAATACAACTTTCCTAAGTTTTTGCTATGTATTGCTAATTTACATTCAGAAAGGGAAATTGTCGGAAGTAAATATATAGTTAATGTTGGCGCTTTTTTATTTACTCCTTCATCTCCTAGTTATCAAACAGGCTCTTGGGTAGTATTACCTGATAAAAGTCCAATTCGTCAAGGATTAAGTTTGGGCGATAATCCAAGTTTATTGAGGACTTGTAGACCTAATAAAAACTGGAACGTTTACAAAACAACATTAGAAGAACAAAGATTAATTTCTACTGAACCAATTGAAATATCCAACGATATATGGTATTCAACAAAGAGAGGTAAGGCTTTATTAAAAGAAATTTTTGATTTTTTAAGAAGCAGTTATAAAAACTGTGAAATGTTCCGTACTCCATCGGAAGAAATTTATTTTACATTTGAGCAAAATCCTAATGATAGATATGGATATGTAACGGCTGATAAATGGCGTGTTGATATTCCTAATAATTTCCCTCAATCTTCACCGAAAATAAAGCTTAATGAGCGTCCATCATCGGAAATAAAAGATTGGAATGGAGAGTCTCAAGTTGTGAGGCAAATCGAAGCTTGTATCCAAAGATATTACAATGGTGAATGGAGTAAATAATCATGTCATGGAATCAGTTACAGCGTCAAAGGTTAGCATTGGAAAAGGAAATTCTAAACACCTATTTTCCTCAATTTAGCTGGATTAACCCCATTGATTCTAATAATACAAGAATTGAAGGAGAAGTAAAAACCAATGTAGGTAATGTCTATAAACTTCGAGTTTATGTTCCTTCTGATTTTCCTAACTCTTTACCAGATATGGTTGTTATCTATCCATATCCGTTAAAAGGTTATCAAGGACAAGATATGAAACGACATGAAACAAGTAGTAGTATGCACACTTTAACTCCCAGAGATGGGTATTTGAAGATTTGCCACTATCGAGATTGGTTGCCTAATATAACTTTATATAAAGTTGTTCTTAAAGGTCGTATTTGGTTAGAAGCACTCGAAGGACACAAAAGAACAGGTCAACCAATTGACGCTTTTTTATCACATATGCAGTAAACACAAGATTAAGAAAAAAGCAAAATTATGAGTCAAGCAGAATCTCAAGAAGTTCAAAATTACTTACAAAGAACAGTTCTAGCAGGAGAGACTCCTGAAGATCAAAAACTAGTTTTTGACCCTACAACGGGTGAGTTAGTTGTGCAACAAAAGAATGAAAGACTACCTAATCCTGATGCAGTAGTAGCTGATAACATTGCTGAGGAAGGTTTTTTTGGAGAAACTTCTTTTGTATATCTCCACAAAAAGATTACATTGTTTAGTCAAAAAGAAGTGAATTTAATATTATGAGTGAAGAACAAATGCAAGAATTCATAGAAGTCATAAGGGGTACTGTTGAAATAGTTGAAACTGCCCTAGAAGTTACAAATGTTATTCAAGAAGTTCATAATTTTCTACAAGAAACTGTTCTGGGGGGAAAAACACCTCCAGATCAGCAACTAATATTTGATCCTATGACGAGTGAGTTAGTTGTGCAAAGGAAGAATGAAAGACCATCTAATCCTGATGCTGTAGTAGCTGATAACATTGCTAAAGAAGGTTTTTTTGGAGAAACTTCTTTTGTATATATGCACGAAGACCAAATTTCAACTATTTATCAAAGGTGGAAAGTATCCCAAATTAATCAAGTGCCTGCAATAGCTTTTGGATTTGATGAGGGAGAAGTATTTCATGTATATACCTCACAACCTAAAGCTCATTTTGCAGGTATTCCTGTTACTTCAATTATTCAATTTTTACCACAGTTTGGAAATAATGATGAAGTCTTGAATGTGGTTAACGAAATTGTCAATACAAGACTATATCAACATGGAAAACCATCTTATAATGTTATAGTTTTATTCACAATTGAAGGAGATAAATTACAACATCGTGTTTTTATTAAGCAACCTGATGGGTATTTGGTTGAAGGAATTGTAAAATTTATTCCTGAGCGTTCTGAGCTTTATTCCAGAAGCCAAGGTTTGCTAGAAACTTCATTGCTTGAAGATTTCAAGGTTGGAATAGTAGGATTAGGAAGTGGTGGTTCTTCCGTAGCAATAGAATTGGCTAAAGCGGGAGTTGGTAATTTTGTCTTAATTGATTTTGATCGCGTAGAGTTAGGAAATGTAGCTCGTCATACTTGTGGAACAGGTGATTTAGGACGTTATAAAACTAAAGCTGTTCGAGATTTATTATATGGCAAAAATCCTTATCTCCAAGTAGGAACTGCTGAAATAGATATTAATACTAATCTAGATCAGACTAAACTTTTACTCAAAGATTGTGATTTAATTATTGCTGCAACTGATAATAATCGTAGTCGCTTTAATCTCAATAGTATTGCACTGGAATATAAAATACCTACTATTTTTGGGAGAGCGTTAACTCGTGCTTGTGGTGGAGATGTTTTAAGAGTTCGTCCTTTTGCAGGACCTTGTTTAGCCTGTGTTTTTACTAAGGATTTTTTGGAATCTCGTCAAGAAGAAGTTTCTCAGTTTCGACAAGCTAGAGAGGATAATCCTGCTTATGTCCCTGATGATGAATTACAAGCAACCGTTCAAGTAGGTTTATCTTCTGATATTTTGCCTATATCAAATATGATTGTTAAATTGGCATTAGTTGAATTATCTCGTGGTAAAGATAGTGGTATTAAGTCTTTAGAAGAAGATTTAATTGCAGATTTTTATATTTGGGCTAATCGCCGAGATAATACTTATGAAAGTTGGCCTAAGATGGAATATGGATCAAAAACACCTTCTGTCTTACGTTGGTATGGGGCTAAATGGGAACGTAATTTATTCTGTGCAGTTTGTGGAGAAAGACAAGATACAATAAACGGTGATGATAGCTTTTTTGGATAACTAATTTCAAATGTTAGGATTATTCAGATTAGATATAAATTCGTTTTCAAATTTTTATATATGGGTAGGGGTTCAGCAATGCTCATTGGTGTCAACTTAACGTAAAATCCATAGCCCGCCTGGGAATGAATTCCCAGTCTAATAGCAAAAGTCATCTGAAGATGACTGAATATCCTGAAAATCTTTAGTCTACTTTAGTAGACTTTGGTTATTAGCCCGGAAATTCATTTCTGGGCGGGTGTGGAAGCCAACAGATCAGGCATTTTTAGCCTAAGTTGACACCAATGAGCAATGCTAAACCCCTACGTTATTTTTTTATAAAAAATGCTATAATCATCTCAAAATTACAAAATTGCATGAAAATCACTCACTATGTCTTCTATAGAAGTCACACAAGCAATTAACCAAATATCAGAATTATTCCATCTAGCGTTAAACGGAGAAGAAATTATTATTACCGAAAATCACCAACCATTGTTAAAACTAACTGCACTCAAATCTAAATCTCAACGTCCTCCTTTATTTGGTACAGATAAAGATATTATTTCTATTGCTGATAATTTTGATGCCCCATTAGAAGAATTTGCAGATTAATCATGTAAGTTAGCATTTTTTATTGTTTATTTAACCATCCTTCTAAATTAGGTATCTTACTAAAATAATTAATTCCCAAATTAGCTAATATCTGTTGAATATTAGTATTACCAAATTCCTTAGTATTCTCACTAAAAAAAGCTTTGTTAATTGATAAATTATTTTCAGCATGAGCTAAAATAACCTGTAAAATAAAATCATCTCTTTTTTGATTTTTCCCAGGTAGCAAAGGATTAGTTAAAGTAGCTTCTAACATTTTAATGCTTGGTTCAATCAATTCACAATGATTTTTTAAATATTCGAGAATATTCAAAAAACGCTTTCTAAAATCTCGTAATACTTTTCCATAATCAATCAAACAAAGTTCTAAATAATTGGCAAAAGATTGAGAATTAGTTAATCCTTTATTTCTCTTACCTTCATTCATTTCTATTTGAATAGTTTGAGAAAAAGATTGACTACGTTTTTCTTCTCTTTCTATCGCTACCAGGGTTTCCATTAAACAAATACTAGGAATAACAAATTTTAAGTTTCCTGAAGAATGATAGACAAAATCTTCTAATTCTTTGTTTCTTCCTTTGGCAATTGCCATAATTGAATTAGTTTCTAAATAAATAATCATAATAAGTCTAACTCCTCTGTTGTACCATCAAACAAAAGAGTAAATAAGCCAATTTCCTTCATTTCCTCAATGTAAGGAGGGGTTTCACTTTTCCAATGATAAGCTAAATCTCTTAACCATGATTGAGTTAAAGTTATTAAAGTAGATTGATAGATGATGCCTTCAATACTGCCTGCATCATAATGTTCTAAAACCTTTTTCGTGTCCAATCTTGCTACTTCTACAAAAGTTGGACTCTTAAAGATTCTCATGACATTAGAATTAACAAACATTAAAAAAGGAATATGCTGGTATTCTTCCATTTTTAAGATATTAAGATCCGGGGAAGAATACATAGCGGAAAATCTCACATCTATGATCAAAATATATTTATCATCTTTATCTTTAGCAGCAATTGCTGGTTGAAAATCAATTATAGTTGGAGGTTGTATTTTTAACATGGTATTTAACCTCTTGTTTAATAGTTTAACTACTTTTCATACAGGAAATATTTATACTAAATTTTATCATAATTTATCAATAAAATGTGAAAAGCTGGCGACTAGAAGTCGCGGCTACACGGGCAAAACCCACCTGCGTGGGTTGATTTTTCATTAGTCCACGCAGGTGGACTTTGTTTGTGTAGTAGCGACTTCTAGTCGCCTAAAATTTTTAAACTCTAAGAGGATGTTTGAAAAGTTTTTAATGTATAAATAAACCCCTCTCCAAACCTCTCCCCGACGCGGGGAGAGGCTTTGAAACCCCCATTCCCTGGCAGGGAAGGGGGCTGGGGGGTTAGGTTTTTGGAAATTATTGGTTTCATCTAATACTTTTCAAACAACTTCTAAGAAGGGGTTTTAATTCAACTCTGCGGTCTGCTGTAGTATTTATGTCCGGCCATAGCCATTGCCAAAAATCCCCACATAATCATCCCGGCAATACTCAACATCCCGCTATAGATAATTAACTGAGCGCAAGAACTGATACCAATAGCGCGGGCAGCACTGAGAAAACTATCAAAACGACCTTCTGTATAATTACTAACGGTAATCAGCATTAATACTAACCCACTAATATAGGGTATAGCACCAATCCAACCCAAGGTAAAAAACATATCTAAAATGCCGCTATCAATAACAATCACTTCTATTTGTCCAGTTTTTTCATTTACTTTCCAGATATTTCCAAAGCCGTTACCGACAACATTAGAAAGAGCTAAATTCAGGTTTCTGTCATAAGTTGCGGATCTATCTCTAAAACTACCATCTTCTTCCAGATTAGAAAAACTTTCAAATCGAGTGGTAATGACTTTAGAAAGCGGTTCAATAGTTACCAAGGGAATAACACAGATTGTCATCACTAAAATTATAGTAATTAATCGCATTTGAATCTGGGGTTTTACTGAACCAAAAATCATAATAATTCCTAATAACCAACCGCCCCAACTTGTTCGCACTTGGGAAAGTAAAAATGATAAATAACCTACAGCAGAAGCGGGGAAAATTAACGGACCGGTGCTGGTAAATAATAATAGTAATCCAGTCTGCATAACAGTTCCAAATGGTCCAGGTGAGTGTAATGTACTCCAGACGCGCATTCCAAAAGGAATTGGTTGTCCAGCACTGGTAAACATTTTAGATTCGATTAGCCAATATCTGTCCCATTCAGGAGCGACAACAAATTGATAGACACCGTAAGCTCCCAGGATGAGTACACACCAAATAAATGTTCTTTGCAGATGTTGACGATAACTGGGATAATCTCGCCAATTAGAAAATAGGTGAAAAGCAAAAATTATCGGACTTAACCAATCTAAAAAACTCCGAACTACAGGGAGTGGTTGATTGTAAATTAAACCTATTAAACATCCATAAGAAACTCCTATAGCAGCTAAAAGAAATGGCAGTCCCCCTTGACGAAGACTGCTAGGTAGATGTTTTAAAAAGGTGAATATTGTCAGGAATACGACTAAATAAGGTGCAATTAACATTTGTCTGGTGGGGTCCCAGCCAATTTTATAGTCAACTAAACGAGTGATTAAGGGGGTGAGAAACCATATCCACCAGGTGAAGCCGATATAGTGAATGGGATGCCGCAAGTATAAAAACGCCGCTACTAGAAAAGCAGTGGCGGGAAAAACGAGGCGTAAACTACCTGTACTGGTAAAGTAGCAAGCTGTGATCAGGAGGATAAAAGCAAGAATGATCATCCAACTTTGGGCAGATCGATCTTGGGGAGAAAATTGTTCTTTTAAAACTGTATTGAAAAGTATTGGTTTGGAAATCATTCTCTATGTTTGCCTATTTTGTATTAGGAAGGAGTATTTAAAGAGGTATTGAACGCAGATGAACGCAGATGAACGCAGATGAACGCGGATAAAGATTCTTAACTCCTGACTCCTGACTCCTGACTCCTGACTCCTACAAGATGGTGATTTCCTATCTTTCTATATTTTTGATATCCTAACCATCTTCCTTGTAAGGATGCTCGCAATTTTTTACTGGCAATTTCTTTTTGTTGGGGAAATAGTCTCAGCCATTGACATATTCCTAAACTTTCTCTTGTCCCAACTAAAATTGACCAGGATAAAAATACAATTTGACGCAGGGGTGAAAGATGTTCTAATAAAATTAAGGTTTCGTTGTGGACTAGGTTAATTAATGCGGTGTCGTTAAAGTTGTGGCGTTGATCTTCATCAAATCTTTGGGCGGGATAGTGATCTACTGCAATGCTGGGATCATAAATCATTTTCCATCCAGCGCGTTTGAGGGTGAGGGCAAAGGACATTTCAAAATGTACCTGTGCGCCCGTTCCTTGCATTCTGTCATCAAATCGCAATTTGCCAATCGCCTGGGTACGAAAGCTCATATTCACACCTTTGAGAACATCAACTTCACGGGGTGCGCCTACTCCTAAGTGATGGTTGCCAATGACACGCCCGCACCATTGCAATTTACCAACTATGGGACGGGAACCATTTTCTAATTTGTCTCCTTGATACACCCAATCACGACCACCTACGCCACCAATGGTATAATTAACGCTGAAGTGAGTATTAATTTTGGCTAACCAATCCGGGTGGGGGGCGGCATCATCATCGGTGATGGAAAGAATGTCTCCCTGTACTTGTGCTAGTCCGGCGTTGAGGGCGGCGACGACTCCCGGCTGGGTGACGGTGACAATCTGTAAGGGGAGGAGATGGGGCGGAAATTGGTGGAGGAATTGCTGGGTTTCTGTGTCTGTATCTCTGACAACAACGATCGCCTGATCAACTGATTTAGTTTGCTGTTGCAGTGCTTTCAGACACCGGGCTAGGTCTTGAGGACGGCGATAGGTGGGGATGAGAACTGTGTTTCTCATGGGTGATTAACTCCTCAAATATATTTAGATAGGTTTGTGCCATTGTTGACCAGCTATGTTGCTCGGCAATAGTCCGGGCAATTTTACCCATTTGTTGACGCAGTGAGCGATCGCTATTTAACAACTCCAGCGCCTCTGCTAAAGCATTAGCATCATTACAATCGTCTAAAACGATGCCACAGTCGGGATTAACTAAATCAGCCGCACCAGTAGTAGTGGCGGTAATCACGGGCAAACCTGAAGCCATCGCTTCAATCACTACAAGTCCAAAGGGTTCATAACGGGACGGAAACACAAATAAATCTGATGCCCGTTGAATTTGGGGCATATCATGGCGATAACCTAAAAAATGCACTCGTTCACTAATATTTAATGCTTTTGCCATTGCCGGATAAGGGCTATCTTGAGTACCACCGACAACTGCTAAATGTAATTTAGGAACTTTTACCAAAGCATGAAGTACAGTATCTAAGTTCTTCCGGGAAATCCGAATATCACCTGCAAATAAGGCCAAATTGACATTTTCAGGTAATCCTAATGCCGTCCGAGAACTGACACCGGGAGCAAATTCTTGTAAGTCTACACCATTAGCAACCACCCGAATTTGTAAACGAGGTACACCAATATTTACTAATTCTTGGGCAACTTTTTCTGAGACAGCAATAATAATTTTAGATTGGCAAAAAGCTTGTTTTTCCCAATAAGCATTAGCCGCAGTAAATAACCATTGATATAACCCGTACAAATCTTTACGGTTATGGGAAATATGCACAGGCGATTTCAACCAAGAACCATGTACAAAATGCACGGCATTCACATCACTTGCCCCCATAGTAATCGCGCCATTGACCTTAATTAAATCCAAATTAGCTCGATTTTTACGCAACCAATCGGCACTTTTTTTAGCAAAGATGAAATTGCGAATAAATTCAGTAGGATACCTTTCTACTGGAATATAAATACAACTAACAGCATTATTTTCAGATAACTCTGGGGCAATTTCACTAGCTAATAATGTCAGATCATGACCACGACGAATGGCTTCTTGAACCACTTCATAATTAACTCTGCCTTGACCATCGCCTTTTCTGATTTTGTGGGTAACAATACAAATTTTCACTCATAACCTCTTGTAATTTACTAAATTAGGAAATGTTCCAAATTTTATTCGTTAAATTGGTAGGAATAAAACTGATAATTAAAGCGACTAAAGTGCGTAAATTAAATTTTTGCTCACTTAAAGTTTGCCAAAAATGACGGCGAGCATCTGTAATTTTTTGATCTCGTAATAAGCCAATTCCTAAAGTTGTATTAGCTTCTAACCATTTGGTTTTAAAGTAGGAATTAAATTCTTGTAACTGTTGATCTTTCATAAAGGTTTGATAACAGAATAGCTCACTTTTACCTTTACGGATTTTTGCTTGAACATTGCGACTACCACTGAGCATAGTATCAGTTTGTTCATGCTCTCGATATTTGGTTAATTTTTCGGGAACATAGTAAACTCCATAACCAGAAATACAGCAAAGATATGTTAAATATAAATCCCACATTCCGTCAACCTCTGAAGGAATATTATTCCAATTAAGCACTCCATTTCTGATTACACAAGCAGCCGCAGTGGGAATACTTTTATCAATTAAGCCAATTTGAGTAAAATTTTCATGAACTCCGGGAGTGATTTGGTCACGTTTATAACTGCGGGTATTGTTTTCAGTGGCAGCAATATTAATTTTACTATCACCATCTATAATATATTGGTCACAAAATGCCAAAATTAAATCGGGATTTGCTTCTAAATTGGGAACAAGTTTCGATAAAAAATCCTCATTCCACATATCATCATCATGGAGACTAGCCACATATTTACCTGTGGCAATTTTAAAACCATGAAACTGGTTAGCTAACATCCCAATATTTTGCTCATGTCGCCAAAATTTAATTCGTGAATCTTGAAATGATTCAACTAGTGCTTGAGGATTTTCAGAACTGCAATTATCAGAAACGATAATTTCTAGATTTTGATAAGTTTGTTTAACGACACTATTAATTGCTTGTTTCAGGTATTCTGGGCGATTATAGGTGGGGATAATCACGCTTACCAAAGGTTCGGAGGAGTTAATATTTAACATTGACTGTAGTTGACTGTAGGATGAGAAAATAAACTACTTTTAGTTGTTGTTTGTTTTTGGGAAACTATCTCTAAAAAACGCAAAGCTGTAGGGGCAGGACTATAATTTTTAATTGCCCAACTTCTTCCTTCTTGAGCAATATATTCCAGAATTTCGGGATTTTCTGTAATTCTATCTATTGTGGCTTGAACATTATCTAAATCTACACCAATATAATGTCGCCAATTTTCAGGCATTACAGGTAAAGTAATCCCATATTTTTCAAAATCAACATGAAATGTCACACATCCTGCGGCTAAAGATTCCCAAAATCGCCAACTATCCCATTGTAGAATTGTATTTGATTTTAACCGCAATTTTTTGATTACCCGCTGAATATTCCGATTAATTAAACCACCTGAATTTTTAGGCCAAGCAGGGACAAAAAAACCACCGAAACAAGCACAAGCGGTTGAATATTTGAGGCGGTTATAGTAATTTGGATAATGACGTTTACCAGTTTGTAACCAATGGAGATGATGATAGGTTTCAGTTGGATATTCAGCTTGGTTATCAACAGTATTATTGATTTGGAAAATATCACTAATTTTTGGGATTAATAGGCTAGAACTAATATTTCTGACGGGATGACCAGTTTGCCAATGTCGAAAATTAATGAGTATTTGTCTTTTTTTATCCTGGAAATTTGGTATTTCTTTCAATTCATGTAAGATTCGGTTACTCAGTCCAAAAGACCAGGGATAAAAATTATCTAGATAATTTAGATGGTGATTGGAATGGGTCTTGAGAATGAAATCAAATTGTTTATATTCTGGTAATTTATGATAATCTTTATCGTTATCATTACCATCTAAATAAACGGTTAAATATTTTCGTTCTGCATGAAATAAATTATCTGGCAGAGGATGATTAATATTGAACCAATTATTACTAAATACGACGATAGAACAGTCATCGGTTGTGATAGCTGGATCATGACGAAAGAGATATTCTTGTTTTTCCGTTGACTCTTGCCAGTAATTGATATTAGAAACAAAGGATATTCCTAATTCTCGAAAGCCTTCTCCTAAACAAATCAGCAAATGCTGAAATTGATCTTCTTTTCCACCTTCTCCTCTAGGTAAACAGAAAAAATATATTTTACCATTAAAGTTAGTTAACTGTTCATGTCTCATGTTTTTTCATTCCTTGTTCTTCAAAATAAACAAAACATTTTTATTCTGATTACCATTTAGAATTAACTTTTGAAATCAATTAGTAATTAGTGAAATCCTGAGCATTATTTATCTCACTTCATTTTGAATTTGATAATATTGCCAAAACTTACCACGTTGTTGAAGTAACTCTTGATATGCTCCCTGTTCTACGATTTTTCCTTGTTCTAAAACCACAACTTTATCTGCTTTAGCTATAGTAGAAAGACGGTGAGCGATCGCAATTACTGTGCGGCCAACAGATAGCTTTTCTAAGGATTCTTGAATTAACCGCTCAGACACAGAATCTAAAGCACTTGTAGCTTCATCTAGAATCAGGATTTCGGGGTTTTTCAGCAATGCGCGAGCGATCGCAATTCTTTGTCTTTGTCCACCTGATAACCGCACACCTCTATCTCCTAATTGCGTATCGAAACCTTCCGGCATTTCTAGAATAAATTCTAAAGCATTTGCCAATCGTGCAGCTTCTTTAATCTCTGTTGCTGTAGCTGTTGGTGTCCCATAAGCAATATTATTCCAAACAGAAGTATTGAAAATAAATGTATTCTGACTAACAACTGCTATCTGAGAACGCAGAGAGTTAATGTCAAATTTGCGAATATCAACTTCATCTATATAAATATAGCCATCAGTCGCATCATGAAAACGAGGAATTAAATCTGCAAGTGTGGTTTTTCCAGCCCCAGATGAACCAATTAAAGCCGTCATTTCCCCTTGCTTAATGGAGAGAGTTATATTATGTAAAACTCGTTGATCAGGACTATAATCAAAATCTACCGATACTAAATCAATTGATCTTTTAAAACCAGGAAATCTGAGTGCGCCATTTTGAAAATAGATTTTATCATCAGTTTTTAACAACTCCTTGATATTTTCCACTGCTCCCGCTTGGGTACTTAAAAAAGCCACGACTCCATTCAAATCTTGAGTCATAGGGATAATGCGGAACAGGACAAAAAAGAAAGTTAACAAAGCTGAAACTTTCATTAATCCTGTGGTTAAAGCCACAATAATCATACTAATTAGAATTAGCGTAGATATACTTTCAGCCAAAGGCTTAACTATCAAAGAAATCCAATAAACACTTTTCCACGTATTAACAATTTTTTCACTGGCTTGATAATACCGTTTTCGCTCAAATTCTTGAGTAGAAAAAGCATGAATTGTGCGAATACCTTCGATAAACTCTAGCACCCTAGCCGTAAAGTTATCATTAGCAGTAGTAATAGTAAAACTACGTTCTCTAATTTGTTTATTTAGAGTGGATAATGCCACCGCTAAAAGACTAAATAGCAAAATAGAAACTATAGTCAGTTTCCAGGAAAGAATAAACAAGGAAATAGAATAGACAATCAGTGTAAAACTTCTAGTGATTAAAAAAGCTAGTCCACCAAAAATCTGCCTAATTCTCTCCATTTCACTGGTGAGTGTATTAACTAATTCTCCAGATTTTTTATGACTAAAATAATTAAGAGTTTGAGCCTCTAACTGTTGAAAAATTCGTTTACGGAGATTATCTACTAAACTTATTTCACTAAACTGAATGCAAATCTGTCCTATATAATTGAAGGATGCTCGCATACAGGTTGTAACAACAATTAAAGCTGATATTCGATATAATCGCTCTGTTGCGGAAGCATTAATTCCTAAAATCAAAATATCAAACCAGCCTATTCCTGTTTTCACAGGTTCAGCCCCAGGAGTAGTTAAGCTTTGCAGAAACACCAGCAAAAATCCTAAACCAAACCCTTCAAAACTGGCAGCTAAAGCCGAAAATACGATAGCTAAAATAGCCACAACTCGAAAGTGTTTAAATTCTCGTAATATTACCCGATTATTTTGCCACAAACTTGTAGCTTGAAAGATTTTCACTGTTGACGGTAGAAATTTGGAATCCATAAAAATTTTGACCAATAATTTTGATAATTAAGCACATAAGCATCAATCTCAAGAAAATAAATATGCTTACATAGGAGCGCGACGAATAAAACGACCAAGAGCAGAACCACAGAGAATTTCAAATTTCTGCCATAGTATTTTTGCCATTGAATAAAGTCGAATAGGTGTTTGACTATGTTGCCAATATAATTTATCAGTTATGGTGGGAGAGCTACCTTCTAAAGCACTAAGCAGCAGTTTTTTCCGCCAAGGTTTAATATTTGGAATTGTGGCGTGAGACATGATAGTACCACCAGGAACAAAATCCATACCGTCTGGTCCAACTGTACTTAAAGGATAATTAGTCAACATCAATGCTAAGTTTAAATAAGTCTGGTCTCCATAAAGATATGGGTAATGATGAAAGGTATTATCGTTATAAAGATCGTCTAAATTGGCATATCCTGCCATCTCACCCAATTCTTCTAATTGCTGCCAAAGTTTCAAGATAGATTTGTAATTTTTATGAACTCCAATGAAGCCACTATTGTAGTGATAATCTAACTCACGGTCACAAGTAAAACCATTGTTTTGAGCAAATTCTTTCCATGCTAACCGTTTAGGATGATTTGCCGGAACAAAATACCAAGAATCACCACAAAGAGCAATTCCCCGACTTACCCAATTTTCATAAAAATCCCACTCACATTTATTGACAATATCAGGATCAAAGTAAAATAAGGCATCAATATCTGGACAGTAATTTTCCCATAATTGGGACATAAAATCAGGTTTATAAAAACCTAGATGTTTTGGAGTTGTTAGCTTGACAAATCGGATTGCACAACCTTCACCTAAAGAAAACTCTTGATAACCATTTTCTGTTTTCAAAGACTTAGCCCAAGGTGGCACATTTCCCCGATAACCAGCCCAAATTATGCCTCGAAACCCGTGGTGATATAAGGAATTTACTAAAGCCCCCACACCATAATGATAGTCTTTTTCAAATACGGTACAAATCGCTGTTTGCATGGTAGTTTTTATTTTTTACTTAGGTACATAATTCATAGTTATCAATATGAGAACAGGAAGTATTCATCAATTAGATAAAAGCGCTTAAAAACACAGAGTGAATATATTTATTCTAAACTATAGGCAAATTAACCTTATTCTCTATTTGCCATGCACCGCTGAAGTTATGTTTTTGATTTAACTTTTTGCTCTGGGCTTCTAAGCTTAATTTAACCGCATCTTCTAAAGACAAACAACGATTATTAAGTAGGCAAAATTTTCCTTGAAATAGATTCAATCCATTAGATAAATTATTTAGAAAAAATGTACCTAATACAACAATTAAATTAGTCATTTCATGTTTAGCTGTTGGGCTAAATTTAATAGCTCGAAAAAGTTGTTTATTTTCTCCCACATACCACTCATAATCAAACAACAATTTGGGAGAATATATTTGAATAGTTATCAATCCTCCTAGTATGACTGGACTCATAAACAGCAGCAGAAATAAAGCCCAAGTCCAATCAATGATGATTCGTAAATTCCTGAAAATTTGATTACCTTTTTTTGACGATTTTCGATAAACAGAAATGTTTATAAATATCGGCTTATTAGCTTTTTGACAAGCATTTGCCCAAACTTTTAATAAAGAATCACCAATTTTTGGATCTATGCTCACTAAACTAACTGGAGAATGTTTTAAGCATTCTATTAACGATGCTTCATTTTCTAGTGCAGCTAAATGGGGCTGTGGCAATTTTTCAGAAGCTTTCACCAATAACTTTCCTCTCCGCCATTGCAAGGTACATGATAGGAAGTTAAAATTTTCAGATGACTGAGGTATAATAGAGTTATTATTTAGACTAGAAATGACTGAAATTGGCATAGATTAAAAGTGATAAAGTAGTAAAAGATTGACTTGATCTGTACGATCAGGAAATTAAAATTTTCTCAATCGTAAAAAATACATTAAAGATAAGCAGATTTAACTTTTATGACTAACCAGCGTTCCTCCTTGTAAAATTTGTTTATATTAAAATACATATAGGAATCCGCTTTGATTTCTGAATTTATTTGCTCTTGTCTTTGAAAGTTAGATGATGGGTTTCAATCTCTACAATATAAGACTCTTGATAAATAAATCATCAAGAAACAACTTCTTTATTCACTCTTTAAATAAATATTACTTTTTTCTTCACAATATTAAGATATGGTAAAATGAATTAATGGTAACTAAATAAAATTAACCAACATTTTGTGTTTATAAAACATCTTATAGTTTGCTTATCAGGTAAATAAAAATAACTCTAGAGCGGATTAGTTCCTCAACTTAGATCCCCCACTTCTTAAAGAAGCTGGGGATCTTTAATCTTGTTGTTCAAATGCAAAAACCCCTGTCAAGTGCAGGGGTAAATCTATCGTAGCTGGTTAAATATTGAGCAAATATTCTGGTTTATTCTTCCATTGCCGGTTGTAAAACCAATTGTTTTGGCTTGACATAAGGTACATAGGTGCTATCAGATGGAGATGCACCATTAGCCACAACACCAATCAAATTTAACTTACTCAACATCCTTGTGGCTTGATTAAGTTGGGTACGCGTTACTTTACCCATGCTGGCCATCATTACCACACTTCGACAAGAGGATGCTGTGAGCATAGCATCCACTAAACCAAGCACTGAGGGGGCATCTATGATTACCAAATCATAATTTTCTTCAAATGCAGCCATCAATTGGATCATGCGGGGAGAACTCAAAAGATGGGCAGGATCTGTCGGGATTGGTCCGGCTGTCAAAATATCAATGTAAGATGATCCAGAGTAAGGAACACTAATATGATTAGGCAGATTAACTTCACTTTCTAATAAACTGGAAAGTCCCTGTTCATTAGGAAGATTTAATTGTTTGTGCAGATTAGGATCGCGTAAATTAGCATCAATTAGTAAGACTTTTTTATGTAGACGAGCCGCACTCATGGCTAGACCTAATGCCAAAGCTGATTTACCATCATCTGGTAATGCTGATGTTACCATTAATGATCTTAAATCTGAGACTTTATTCAGCAGTTCGATATTTTTGTAAATGAGATCAAGTGATTCCCAGCGGGGAGAAGATTGCAATACTTGAATTGTCCAAGGAGCAAGAACTTCTGGTTTGCCAAATGGCAATTTTATCATTGATTCTCTGGGTCTAGCAGGTGGCAATTTAGGAGTTGTTCCTAATAAGGGGAGAGCAGCCTGTTTTTCTAATTCCGCAGTAGTATGTACAGCGTCATCAGATGCTTCACGAATGAAGGCAGCAGCCCCTCCTAACATTAAGCCAATGACTCCTCCTAATAAGAGATTCTGTCTCATGTTAGGTCCAGTTTGAGAACCTTCTTGTGGTTCTTCTACCACTTCCCAATTGAATCCGCCTTTAGAAAGTTCCTGGCGTAATTTTTGTTCGGCTCTTAATAATTGTTCTAATCTTTCTCTGCTAAATTGTAGTTGGGGCAGGATGCGATTGTAATAAGCTAATAGAGAAGGAAAACGCTTGAGGTCTGCTTGTAATTCTTTCTCTTTTGCGGCTAAAGTTTGATCGCGGGCGATTAATGCAACTATAGTAGTTTGCGTTTCTACCAATTGACCTGTGAGATTCAGATCAATTTGTCCAAGTTGTCCTTGTGCTAAAAGATTATCTCCAGAACTAAAGACAGGATTAGTGCTTTCTCCTAAAGTTCTGCTGACTTCTTTTTGTAAAAGTTGTTTTTGACTTTGTAGTTGTTCGTTCAATTTTTGAACGCCGGGAGTATCATCAGTAAAACGTAAGCGTTCTTGTGCTAAAGCCAGTTCGGTTTTTTGGATTTCGTTGAGTAAGCCTTGGTAGCGGGTAGACTGACTCAAACGAGAAGAAACTAAGGCGTTTTGTGGAGAACGATTCAGTTGTACTTGCAAAGATTTTTGCTTTGCTAAAGCTTCTTCATACAAAGAACGAGTTGCTTGTCGTTCCTGTTGGACAGTATTTAAAGTTGTCTCTACGGTTTTAGCCTGAGCATCTGGATCAATTAGATTTTGATTTCTGCGAAACCTTTGTAGATTTGCTTCGGAAACAGTTACTTCATCTGTCGCTTTTCTTAATTGCTCTCTAATGACTTGGAGACCTTTTTGTAACCGCGAATTTTGCTGTTGTTTGTTGTATTCTAAATAAACTTGCTGTATTGTTTGCAGGACTTTTTGGGTTTTTCCTGGATCGTTACTGGTATAATCAACTTGAAATATTTTAGTGGCAACCTTATCCTCTGGACTCTTAATTTGAGTTAAGACTAAGGATTTTTTTAAATCCATTACGGTTAAGTCTGGATATTCAGCTTTGAGTTTATCAACTGCTTTTTTAATCAGTCCAGAACTCTGCATCAAGTTTAATTGAGTAGCAGTATCTACCTCCACATTAGTATCAGTGAATTGACTTTCTGTGTTATCAGTTTCTTTCTTGCCTTGATAGTTAGGTTCTACTAACAATTGCATGGTGCTTTTGAAGCTGGGTTCTGTTTTCAAGGTGATGATGCCAGCAATAGCAGTAGAACTCAGCAATACTAATAATAACCAGGGAAATCTTCGCAGAATTACTGCAAACATTTGTCCATAACCTGGTTCTGTTTCTGATGCTGGATTTATATTGGGATTTAGACTAGTTTGAACCACTTTTATTATCCTTATCTGCGATACACTACGCAAACACCTAAAAATTAAATGAATTAGCGATGCACACCTCTAATACTGCGGGGCAGAATTAAAAATTAAAAAAGCAAATTATATAAGCTTTCTAGGAATTTTTAATGATTAGTTATTTTTGCCATGCTGCACTAGTGGTCTGTCAATCCAAAAATGACGGGTAAAGGCAAGCAGGGGGAGAAGAGGGGCAGGGGGAGTAGGGGAGGGAAAAACAGAAGTTTTTTCCGATCATTAACCGTCAAAATAAATTTGACGAACTACTAGTTTTACCAATAACTTGCTCAACTTTACTAAAGAATGACTGTTCTGAGAAATTGCTAACAGCATGATTACGGATAGTTTCGTAATCCCAAGCTATTCCTCCAGCTTCGAGTATTGCTGCTTGTAAAGAGCATGGTGTTTGTCTTTTGAAAAACACCCCAGTTTTCCCTGGTATTTGAGTATCTAAGACTCCACCTGCTCCATAGGCAATAACTGGTGTACCACTAGCGTTTGCCTCGACTGGAACTAATCCATAATCTTCTAAAGCTGCAACAATAATTGACTTAGCTTTAGAAAATAAGTCTTTACGTTCTCTATCACTAACATGACCAAGAAATTGGATGTTTGGTAATGCGTGGGCTTTTAATCTTTCTTGTTCTGGTCCATCACCTGATATTAATAAGTTCCAGCCTAACCAATTAAAAGCTTCGACTATTATATCAAGACGTTTATAACTTATCATCCGCGCCGATGCCAAGTAATATTCTTCTTTGGTATCGGAAAAAACAAAGTTGCTAGTATCAATTGGATAGTTAATAGCAATGGCTTGTTTGTGATAAATCTTTTGAATTCGCTGGGCAACAATGCTAGAGTTAGCAATGTAGAGATCGGGTTCTTGAGCATATTTCAGGTCTACATTTCTCATCATTTGAAAAACTCTTTCGATGAGAGGAGCAAAGTATCTATAATCTCCGTATTCCCGTAAATATGTTTCTGTGTCCCATAAAAAGCGGGTAACATTATGACAAAAACAAATATGTCTAGCTTCAGGTTTTTTCCGTACTGCTTTGGCAAAACTGGTGCTACTGCTGATAATTAGGTCATAATCTTGGAGATCCAAGGAACGAAATGCAGGAAAATACAAAGGAGCTAACATCCGAAAATATTTGGTTGCACCAGGAATTTTTTGCAAAAATGTGGTATTAATAATTCGTTCACCTAAATCAATACTTTTCTGCGGGTCGTATAATGAGGTGAAAATGTCAGCATCGGGATAGCGTTTACACAGTAATTCAAATACGCGCTCTGCTCCACCGCGTTGAGTTAAGTAATCATGGACGAGAGCTATTTTCATACCGGATTCCCTACGATTTGGTAATTGACAATTGGTTTTAATATTTATTCTCTAGGAATTTAATTTTTCATGTTGCATTACTAGGTTTTATCACTTATTTTGTATCAATTAATTTATCTAGTTTAATATGAGCTTGAATCATGCAAAACCTCACAAGATTATGAAAATAATCTCTGTTATCTATTGTATATATGTGAATTCAGAGGTTAAATGAAAATATCAGGAAACCTCTGAATTATCTTGTTGCTGATTTGAAAATTATTTTGTGAGTGCTAAAGTTTTCGCAGGAGCAAAGTAAACGGTTTGTTCAGCGCGTAATTGATCGCAAAGTCTGCCTTCAGGTAGTTCCACGTCATCATAAGTGAGGACTTGATCTTTAGGAATATCGCGCTTTAAGCGACATCCTTCAGCTAGACCCATGGGGAGTAGGTTTTCTTGTTGCACAATGGGGGAATTTTCACATTGTCCATAGGTCATGTAATAACCAATACCATCAAGGGTTTCTCCGGCTGTGAGATCAATTTTGGCAGTGGTGACGACATCAACAACGGGACCCGCTATTGGTGCAAGCACAGCATCATGGAAGAGGACAGCCCGAGCTACAGAGAGGGGAACTTCAAAATGGCATAGGTGATAGGGGGTGTAGAAACTGTAGAGGGGGCCTTCACCGAGTTTATAAAGGTTGAGGTAATGGCGTTGTTTGGGGTCTTCGTGGGTAGCAAATACGAATACTCCTGGACCGGGTTTAGTGCCAACTACGTAATCAACGATACCGCCTAATTCTTGCAGTTGGTCAATATCATACATTTTGGTCATTTCATCCACATGACCGGTGTAGTCATATCCCAACATCCCCCGCTTGGCTACTTTCATGCCTGTGCCGTTGGCGACTATGGCTTGCTCAAAGGAGATTTTTGTACCATCGGCAAAGCTTGTTACCATGGCGGGATTTTGTCCCCAGCGTTGGGCAAAACCGGCTTGGGTGGTGGGGTTGCGGTAGGGGTCTTGTAAACCTTTGATATTACCGCACAGGAGGGGTTTTAAACCGATGCTTTTGACAAAGCGATACAGGTTCATTTCTACCCCTGGTTGGTCGCCGTCACAGGCACTCAGGACGACTCCAGCCCGGTCTGCATGGACCTTGAGAATGGGACCAATTGTGCCATCTAGTTCGGCATTCATGAGGATGATATGCTTGCCATGAGCGATCGCACACATCACCAAATGAGCCGCATATTCAATTGTTCCCGTCACTTCAATGATTGCATCTATGCCATCCGCTTCACACAAGAGCATGGCATCTTCAGTGATAGCATATTTATTTTGAGCAACTGAATCTTCTAAATCAGCCAAATTATCAACAATCTTGATATCCTCAATTCCTGCTTCTAAATAAGCTCGTTTGGCTGAATCAATGTGACGATTAGAAATAGCCACCAACTCCATTCCTGGCACAGAATTGATAATTTGATTGGCAATTCCTCGACCCATAAAACCAGCCCCAATCATGGCAACTTTAACTGGTTTACCTAATGCAGCCCGGGCTTGTAAAGCTTTATCAACAATAATCATGATTAAACTCCTATTAAAATAGATTCTAGTAAAGGCCAATTCCGATCTTTATCAGACATTTCTGTAGCACTCAATGGCCAAGAAATTTCTAAAATTGGATCGTCATAACGTAAACCTCTTTCATATCCAGGAGTGTAAAATTCACCTACTTGATAGACAACTTCTGCACCATCGGTTAAAGCTTGATAACCATGAGCAAACATTTCTGGAACATAAAGAGCGCGACGATTTTCTGCACTCAGTTCTACACCAATATGCGCTAGATAAGTGGGAGATTCAGGACGCATATCCACAATCACATCATAAATAGCTCCTTGAGTGCAGCGAATTAATTTGGTTTCCGCTGCGGGAAGAGTTTGATAGTGCATTCCTCGCAATGTGCCTTTTTTATGATTAAAAGAAAGATTACATTGGGCAACTGTTGGTTTTAAACCATGAGCTAGAAATTCATCAGCGCAAAAAGTCCGAGCAAAAAACCCACGAGAATCAGGCTTTTCTTCTAAGTCAATAATGAAAGCACCAGCGAGTTTAGTAGAGGTAAAAATCATGGTTATTTAGGAACTTTTTTTGTTGAAATAAAAAAATGGTTTTGGTGTTGCGTTTATACCTTGAATCCTAATTGGGGATTTATTTGGGGAAAGGTAGGATCATGATATTTTTTTATTTTCTAAGCTGCTTGATTGGTAAATTGTCATTTCTCTTTCTTGTGGTGAAATAATATTTTCCAAAATTGACGTAGCCACTAAACCAAAATAAGGAATAATAGTGGTAACTGCTATGATCGGCCATCTTCTCAAAGCACCGAAGAAAACTCGCCAATTATTGCCAGTGAAGTGCTGAATAATTAATTGGTTACAAAATAATTTAGAGTATCCTATTTCTTTGAGTTTGATATTAACTTCGGGTGAATAAGTATATTGCATTTTTAGCAATATCTTTGGTTTTACCATCCAATGACTAGCACCAAAAGCATTTTCTAACAAACTATCTTTGGTTATTTTGACACTGCCATGAAAAGCACAAAATCCAGTTAAATAGACTTGATAATCTAAGTTTTTGACACCACTAGTCCATTTTTGTAGAGCGCTTTGAGCTAATTCTGTTTTGTATACTTGAGCAGACATTAGTTGGACACCAGAGCGATTTTCCTGTATACAACGCTCAAATGTCACTTTGCCATCATGTTCAACTTGTTCATAATCAAGCTCATAACAGCGTTGATATAATAATTCACCTGTTACTTCATGACGACAGGAAAAATTCAAAATTAGTAATCCTAAATCTGGCTCTTTCTTTAAGGTATTGATGATATAAGAAATCGTTTTATCAGCGATAATGTCATCATCGCTAATAGTCCAAACATATTTACTTGTTGCTGCTTTAATGCAATAATTAATATTTTTCATTACGCCCACATTTTCACTATTTTTATTGATATGAAATGTTGTAGTTGGTAAAAATGACTGCCATTTCTTAACTATTTCCTGTGTATGATCTTCTGAACAATTATCAGAAACAATAATTTCACATTCAGATTCATAACCTTTGATAGATTTAGCTAACCAAGCTAACTGTTTATTTAATAATTCTGCACGATTGTATGTGGGTATAGCAATAGTTAAAAGTTTGTTCATTGTTTTGGTGTAAAAATATTTTAGATGATTAATACAGAAGGATTTTGTCTTTTATTTAATTGCATGGCTTCCGCCACGCTACGCTATCAGATGTGAGATATTTATTTCTGATTTTTGATGATTAAAATTCCGTTGATAGATAAATTTGCTTACTAATTGCAAGTAGCTAATTAGAATCTTTGTGGCTAAAATAGTCCATCTTCTAAAAGCACCTAATAATATTTTCCAATCACTAAGTTTGAAGATATTTTCTAGAATCATCTGTTGACAAAATTTAGAAAAATATCCGATAGTTAACAATTTTAGATAAACCTCTGGGATGTAAACATATCGCATCATTAATGATAATCTGGGATTTTCTTCCAAGGAACTAGTGTGCATTGTGCATTCCAAATCATTAATCATGTTGGGTTTTGCTGTCGCTCAACCCAACTTACAATATTTTCGGAAGAAATTAATAATTCTCTTGCTTATTCCAGAAGAAATCTTTGTCAATTTGTTCTGTGCGAATTAGATACTCTAATTGTTTGAGGCGGGTGAATCCTCTAGATAAGAAAGTATCTTCATTCATATCAATTTGCTTGAACAAACTAAATAGTTGACTAGCCCCGATTTGAGCATTCCAATCACACTTGAATCCGGGAAGAATAGTGTTAATCTTTTCAAAAGATACTCGATAGCTGCGATTATCTGAACCGTTAGTACCAAAAGATAATTGACAACCGGGAAAGACATCAGCAACGATTTCTGCTATTTCTTTAACTCGATAATTATTCGCTGTATCACCAACGTTAAAGATTTGATTGTGAATAATATCTCTGGGTGCTTCCAAAGCACAAACAATGGCTTTACAAATATCTAAAGCGTGAACTAATGGCCGCCACGGTGTACCGTCACTGGTCATTTTAATTTCTTTGGTAGTCCAAGCCAAGCCAGCCAAGTTGTTTAAAACAATATCAAATCGCATTCTGGGAGAAGCACCAAAAGCAGTAGCATTCCGCATGAAAGTAGGAGAGAAATCATCATCAGCTAATGGTTGAACATCTCTTTCTACTAATGTTTTACATTCGGCGTAAGCTGTTTGGGGATTAACTGGTGATGATTCTGTAATATCACCTTCACTAGCCACACCATAAACACTACAAGAAGACATATAAACAAAGCGACGGACACCTACTGCTTTTGCCAAATTAGCTAGACGAACTGAACCTAAATGATTAATATCATAAGTAATAGTAGGAGATAATTGTCCAGTCGGATCATTAGATAATTCCGCCATATGAACAATAGCTTCCACCCCTTCTAAATCTTCAGGACTGATATCACGAATATCTTTATTGAGAGTTTTAGCTGTTAAGTGAGTGCCATTATATAGCCAACCAACCTTATAAAAACCAGTATCAACACCAAGAACTTCATGTCCTCTTTGCATTAATAAAGAAGGCAATAAAGAACCAAGATAACCTTCCGTTCCAGTTACTAAAATCTTCATGATTGTTAAAACTTTTGATGTGTAAAATTAAGTTGTTTGTTGAAAAGTCCGCAAATAAAATTCTCTTGTCTTCCTCTTGAGTGCCTCTGCGCCTCTGCGTGTTAGCGAAGCCCGATAAAAAAATGCAGTTCATTCTACAAAGATGCTAAACTGTGCAAATGAGTAGGTTCTGGTATTTGCTTAACTATAGCTTTACCAATTTCCAAAGAAGAAGTTGCAGCGGGTGAAGGTGCATTGCAAACATGAATAGAGTTCTCACCTGCAATGATTAAAAAGTCATCAACAAGCGCACCATTATTCATTAATGCTTGAGCGCGAACTCCTGCATGAGTAGGAATTACATCTTCTGCTTGAACTTCGGGAATTAGTGTTTGCAGACTTTTGACAAATGCTGCTTTACTAAAGGAACGAATGATTTCTTGAATCCCTTCGTCAGCGTGTTTTGCTGCTAATTTCCAAAAGCCGGGATAAGTGATAACTTCGGCAAAATCTCTAAAATCAAAGTCGGTTTTTTTGTAACCTTCACGTTTGAGACTGAGAACTGCATTTGGTCCGGCGTGGACACTGTTATCAATCATCCGGGTGAAATGCACACCGAGAAAGGGGAAATCTGGGTTAGGAACTGGATAAATGAGAGTTTTGACCAGATAGCGTTTTTCGGGGGTAAGTTCGTAATATTCGCCGCGAAAGGGAACGATCTTAGCTTCAGGATTAGCTTTACCTAATTTTGCAATGCGATCGCTATGTAATCCGGCACAATTGATCACAAATCGAGTTTCAAAACTGCCCTTGTTAGTTTCTAATACCTGATTTTTGCCACTGCGGGTAATTTTCACAACTTGGGTATTGAGACGTAAATCTCCCCCTTGATTGCGAATTAATTCGGCGTATTTTAAACAAACTTGTTTGTAATTAACAATCCCTGTATTAAATACCCGAATTCCACCTACACAACTAACATGAGGTTCAACTTCTTTGACTTCTTGAGGACTAATTCTTTTAACAGGAATACCGTTTTCTAAACCGCGGGTGTAGAGATTTTCTAAGCGGGGTAATTCTTGTTCATTAGTGGCAACAATTACCTTGCCACAAACATCATGATCAATATCATACTTTTGGCAAAATTCTACCATGGAACGGCTGCCATCACGGGAGAATTTCGCCTTAAAACTTCCTGGTTTATAGTAAATCCCCGAATGAATTACACCGCTATTATTACCAGTTTGATGAAATGCCCATTCACTCTCTTTTTCTAAGACTAGTATTTTGGCATTTGCATAACGTTCTCCTAAGTCCATGGCTGTGGAAAGTCCAACTATTCCCCCACCAATAATCGCAAAATCATACATTAGTAATTTTTCCTAAATCCAAAATTTCTATTCCCAAACTTGCCAAGGAGCTTTACCACTTTTCCAAAGGTCTTCAAGATAGTTTTTATCTCTTAATGTGTCCATGGGTTGCCAAAAACCATCATGTTTGTAAGCCGCTAACTGTTCTAAATTAGCTAACTTTTCTAATGGTTCTTTCTCCCACACAGTTGAAGTATCAGCAATAAAATCAATTACTTGTGGTTCTAGAACAAAATAGCCCCCATTAATCCAAGCACCATCACCTTCAGGTTTTTCTTGAAAACTGGTAATTTTAGTTTGTTCTTGTCCTAAAGAAATTGCGCCAAATCTTCCTGCTGGTTGCACTGCGCTGAGTGTTGCTAATGTCTTTTGTTCTTGATGGAATTTAATTAATTCTGTAATATTGATATTACTGACACCATCACCATAGGTAAAGCAAAAGGTTTCATTCCCAATATGTTCACGAACTTGCTTTAACCGCCCACCGGTCATTGTATTATCACCTGTATTTACTAAGGTGACGCGCCAAGGTTCAGCATATCCAGAATGGACATTCATTTGATTAAATCGCATATCAAATGTCACGTCTGACATATGTAAAAAATAGTTAGCAAAATATTCTTTAATAATGTACCCTTTGTAACCGCAACAGATAATGAAATCATTAATACCGTGAGCTGAGTAAGTCTTCATTATGTGCCAGAGAATTGGCTTACCACCAACTTCAACCATGGGTTTGGGTCTGATACTGGTTTCTTCACTTAACCTTGTACCCAGACCTCCTGCTAAAATCACTGCTTTCATGTAGTTACCTCAAAAATTTGCAGGTGGGTGATAATTTCAACTAATGGAAATGAAGAGAATGCACAATGATGGCAGAGAACTTGAATGCTTTTTTCTTTCTCTTTATTGGGTAGATAAACATAATTTAACTATTATTTTCTAGAAAATTATAAAGAATAAGTAAATTAAGATATTTTATCTGTAAAATATTTGTAGGAGGAGTCACCGAGTCAGGAGTTCAGGAGTCACCGAGTCAGGAGTCAGGAGTCAGAATAAGAAAGAAGAAGAAAGAAAGAAAGAAAGAAGAAGAAAGAAGAAGAAATAAAAGTCTTTTGGTGGTGGTCTTTTTTCGTAAATTTTGTACCTAATTCAATCCACATACTGCGATAGTAATTTTAATCACAAAAACAAAAACCCCCGATTTCTTGATGAAGTCAGAGGTAGCATTTTAACTGTTATTTTTACCGATTATTGACATTTTAGATGATTTTAATTTCTTCCTTATTCTTCCTTCTTATTTTTTCTTCTTCCTTATTCTTCCTTATTCTTCCTTATTCTTCCTTATTCTTCCTTCTTATTTTTTCTTCTCCTGACTCGGTGACTCCTGACTCGGTGACTCCTGACTCCTTTTATATCAATTACTTTGTCCAAGTAGGGTTGAGTTAGATAATAAACCGTCACATTTATTAGCGACAACAATACAAATGCTACTGAGGGACTGTTGATAATTATCCATATCATTTTCTTCTAAAGAAACTTTAGCGGCTGCTTCTAAATCCGCAACTGCTTGAACATGATTTTTATCAGCTATACCTTCTCCATATTGTGCTAGTTCATAGTAGGCCATACCACGTTTTAGATAAATTTTAGCCAACCGGGAATTGAGTTTAATTGCTTCAGTAAAATCGGCGATCGCTTGTTTATATTCTGCTGCATAATTAGTGCTATATTGAGCCATTTGATAGCGAACCGAACCCCGTTGAAAGTAAGCATCTACTTTTGATGAATTGAGTTTAATGGCTTCAGTAAAATCGGCAATTGATTTTTCGTATTCCTGAAAAGAATTATTGATGTATTTATTGATTTCAAATCGCACAACACCCCTTCTGATATAAGCCTCAGCATCATTTTTATTTATATTGATGGCAGCATTAAAATCCGCGATTGCTTGTTTATATTCTCTGTTAGGGTCACTACTATAGTTAGCAAGCATATAATAAGCATTGCCGCGATTTACATAAGCTTTAACTTCTTGAGGATCTAACTTCAAAGCTTGGTTATAATTAGCTAATGCAGCTTCATAATTATTTAAATTGTACTGAGAATTAGCCAAATCTATATAGCTTTTGGCAGACTGGGGATTCTTTTTAATAGCTTGGGTAAAGTTGACCACTGCCTGTTCATAGTCTTGCCGTTGATAAGCAGTATGACCACGCTGATAATAATCCGTAAAAGAAAGCTTTGGTAAATCAGGAGTTTGATTAGCAGCACGAGACATCAAACTTTGTTGAGTATAAGGATTTTGGGAAACAAAAGGACGGGTAAATTTAATCATTACGTCCAAATAACCCAAAAGACCCAATCCCATCACCCCAACAATGAAACCGTATATCTTGGGGTTTAACTTTTTCCGAGACGGAACATGATAAAACTGCTGGTTTATGGGTTGCCAATGATAGACCGGATAATTTGATTTTAATGGCTGAGTAATCCGTGGAGTCGGAACATAGCGACGTTTAGACTGAGGTTTTTGGCGTGGTTGCAGATGTTGTTTAGAAGCGATCGCTACGAGTGACGGAAACGGATCTCTTCCACCTAATCGTCTAGTCCTCTCACACCAAGGACATTTATCTAAATGATTATGATAAAGATGCTGAGGATTAGCCGCACAAGTCAGCAAACTTTCCTCCACTGCCGCTAATGCCGATAACCAAGTTTGAGCATTAGGACGTAACCGGGGATTGTCATGACCATCTTCAAAACAACGCACAAATAAATCCTGTAAGCTGGGATGAAGCAGATCCCAACCAGGGGAAATCGGAGTGGGCAAATAGGGGACTTGTTTCTTTTGACTATAGGTAAAATGCCCAGAAAGTATCCTCCCCTGGTAGGTTGGAGGTTCTATCCCACCTTGAAATATCCCAGAAAATGGGTGAGTTCCTTCCATTAACAATTGAAAAATCAGTACAGCCAACCCAAATAAATCATGATAATTTTCGCGGTCATAATCAGCAAAAGTTTTATTCTGTAATTCTGGCGGAGTATACTCAGCCTTACCCACAGAACAACGATAGACCAGATTTTCTAATGGTTCGGTCACTTGGAACGAATCTGTATCTACCAATGTCACCAATGCCGTATCACTAACCAGAATATTTGACTCATTCACATCACCAATACAGTATCCGCTGGCGTGCAAAGCCGCAAAAGCTGAGGCTAGGTTACGGGCAGTCCGCAATAAATACTGATAAGAGAACAATGGGCAATGTTGTCGGCGAATCCCCGGATTATAAAAATCCATAATTGGCCGCATTCCCCGAATCCGGGGCATAATAAAGCCCACAATCTTACCGCTACTATCTGCTGCTTGCAACAACTCCTGTGGCCAAGCAATGGCAATATGCCCTAAATTGTCCGTCGGATTAACAGGAGGATTAGCCAGCATTGCCCGCAGTTTTTGGGCATAGGAGATAGTTGGTTTGTGATAGATTTTCGCCACTAGATTGTCATCCAATGGCACTGCATAGATACAAGCTTCACCACCATGTCCCACACTGACAGAGAGGTTGAGAATTTCCGGGTTGGGAAAAGGACGTAGTACCTGCATGGCAGAATTAAGGTTATGTGAAGTAATTGGAATCAGTCAAAAGTTCAGCAACTCAAGAGGATGGCTTTAGCTGGTTTGAGGAGGTAGGAGTTATCCACCAACCTGCAAATAATTCCTGATTACCATAACTCATGAGTTAATAAATGCAGCTAGAACTAAAGTCAAATCATCATCAGTCCGCTTAGTAATCTTATCAGAGCTTAAAAATCTCATTAAATGTTCTTTGGCTAATATTCTATCTTCAGCGTTAGCTACAAACTCGAATAAAGGTAAAAAGAAAGGTTTATGAGGTTCACCAACAATCATATTTAAAGCTAACATCTGTAACCCATCGGTAAGCACACCAACATTAACTATCTCTTCCCGCCATATTTTCAGTTGTGCTGTCTCTAAGGCATCGGGAGATGTTAAAAAGGTCGTTTGATTGATATATTCACCGTTGCTGGGGATGGTTAAGGCTATCAGATTACCCATACTATTTTTAGCTACAGCTAAACCATCACCAACCTGCCCCACAGCCACAATTTCTGGTGTAGCAATCATGACAATTAAGGTAGTTGCTAAATCATGAGGTTGATTGTGACAAATATCCGCCTCAATTTCTATGGCTTTACGGGCTGCTAACATAGCATCAGTTAGCAAATAACCCAAAAAATCATTATTAGCCAGGGTATTACTGGTAATCTCTTGGCGAGAAAGATGCTCTATTGCCGTTTCTACAGCAATCATTGATCCCACCTTTCCTAGTTTAGCAGAACCCGCACCATCGGCTGCTGCTATTACCAACACATTATTGGCTAATAGTTGCCAATGGTGAGCATCCTGACAAAGTTGCTGGTTTTTTGAGTGACTAGTTCCACATACAGATGCAGCTACTATGCGCCATTGAGAAATCTGTTTTGATGTATTCATATAATTTGTTTTCCACAGCTAGTTCAGTTTAAACAACAAGCTGTAATTTTCATCTAAACAGATCCCCACCCAATTGGTGGTAGTGCTACCTGTTCATCTACTTGAGAATGGGATACCGCTGACATACTTGCGGACAGCCATACAAACATCTCAATAAAATTTAATCCTTTTAGCTTGAGTGGACTCCGCACAGCGATTTGACTTAATCTACTCATGTTCGCATTGTCTACGCCCACCGTAAAGAAGGCCACCCGCTTATTAGATTCATCTCCTTGCAGTCTTTGGGATGCTTGTTCGACAACATGATCTAGTTCACCTTGGGGTTCACCATCGGTAATCATAAATACCCAGGGACGGTAGTAAGCAATACCATTAGTTCGATATTGGGATTTACGCTCTTGAATAATATCTAATGCTTTATGAATTGCTGAACCCATGATGGTTAAACCCTGGGCTGTCAGAATTGGCGGATTAAATTGATCAGCAGTTACAAAGTCCTGCACGACATTTACACTACTATCAAAGGTGATAATTGCTACTTCCACTCTTCTGGATGCTAGAGAATTTTTTACCAGTTCATCCTTTAAACTCAACAAACCTTGATTTAAAGCTTCGATTCGTTCCCCCTGCATTGAGCCGGAGGTATCTAGCAATAGCACGCATGGGCAACGGGGTTCGGGATTTTCCGCAAATTCTACAACTTCGTCAAGATTAAACGTATCAATCATAACTTTTTGTGTTATGTTATAATCCAAAGTCTTATTTTCCTTTTACTCAAAGTATATAGTTTCTAGCGCTAGTATGACTAAAATTATGGTATTTTGTCGAAAATACTTGAGTTTTTCGGTAAAGATATTGATTTGCGGTAAATTTGCCAAATATCTCTCCAACTCCTCATAACTAGTACATCACGGCGTAAATAAAGCAACCATATTCAATCGCCAAAAAGCCTACTGTATATTAGTTTTGACTTTTGACTTTTGACTTTTGACTTCCGCCCTGCGGTACTAGCGTTGCATAATTCAAGTATGAATAACCTCACTCAGAGGGAATTACAACTAAGTTCCTGGGTGTAATTTCCAGGAAATGAATACTTTCTCTTCTTTGCTATTCTTGCTCTTGGCTGATAGCTGGGTGCTATAATCAACATATACATTTACATCCATAAATTTTTAAAGATTCTATGTGAGATTTCGTCTGTCTTCAGGTAAATAAATTCATTATTTTTAAATCCCCAAACAGGACGAATATCATTCTGACGGTTGATGAATTTAAATTATCCGAAATATCTCAGCATTCTCCCTCGGATTACTATGTGATTTATCAAAATCAAATAGCTGAAAGATCTGACAAGCAGGAGATTTATATCTAAGCAAATGCTCAAGAATTAGCACAAAAAACCACAAAACTTGTTACATTCAAGATCGCTAGGTAGGAGAATTTTTAGAAAATGTTTTTCGTTGATATTCATAATTTAATAACTTGTGATCATGACTATATTTTCCAGTGATATCATATTACAGCCTGATATTTAATCTTTTCCCATACTATATTGATGTATCCGCCCAAAAAATTGTAAAAATATGAAAAATACTGGCACATTTACCAAACTACCTCCCGCGGGTTTATTAAGACAATTAAGCAATTGTTATGAAACTACCTGTTTACAAGCATTTAGTAACTCTGTATCTTGGTTGATATATATAGAACAAGGAAAAATTATCTATGCGACTCATTCCGTAGAACCTTTTGATAGATTAGAACGACAAATGCGTCGTCTCCATCAACAAATCCCGCTCGTAGATAATGAAGTGCGTGTACAAATGCGCTTGGTGTTTGAAGCTGAAGATCATGATCATTTCCCAAACCAACCTCCAGAATACGAAGCGATTAACTGGCTTGTCACTGAACAACATCTTCTGCCTACTCAAGCAACATTACTTATTCAAGAATTAGTCAAAGAGGTAATTGAATGGTTTATCCTCATTAAAACAGGCACTTATGAATTAGCAGAACCAATCCATGATTTGACAAAAATTTGTCAGTTAGATATCAATACTATCATCGAAGAATGTCAAAATCAGTTACAAAATTGGCGATATCTTGGTAGATATATCTCTTCTCCCTATCAGCGTCCATATTTGTTAGTTAGTAGCAAATTTCAGGATAAAAGATTACCACCACTAAAAGAGAATATCACTAATTGGATGAAGGGTTTTAGCTTACGTCATCTAGCGATTATCATGAATCAGGATGAATTGCAACTAGCTTTAAGTTTATACCCCTATATTGTCAAGGGTTCGATAGTATTACATGAACCAGATCCTCCATTTGATAAATTACCAAAAACAAATGGCAGTCTATTACCATTTTCTGAAGATAGCACAGAATCGGTGAAGGAAAAATTATTTATTTCCGATGTAGCACTAAGCAAAGATCCTCCTCCAGAAACTTTAACTATTTCTGAAAATAATGTTGCGGTTGAACAGCTAGTAACAGACATTGCTGATTTACCTCCAGATGATTTACAACCCGAAACTGTTGATAGTAACATAGATGCTGATTCCCAAAAAGTAAAAGTCAATCAGAGAACTACAGAAAAGACTTACAAAATTATCTCTGTAGATGATAGTCCCACAATTCTCAAGGAAATTAGCCGTTATTTAGAAGATGAGAATTTTACTTTGGTAACTATTAATGAACCAGTAAAAGCAGTTATGTCAATTATTCGACATAAGCCGGATCTGATTTTACTGGATTTAAATATGGCAGGAATTGATGGTTATGAACTATGTCGTATTATCCGCAATAATTCCCTGTTTAAAAATATTCCCATTATTTTTGTGACTAGCAATAAGGGAATTATAGATAAGGTAAAAGCGAGATTTGTCGGTGCTTCGGGATATTTAACTAAACCCTTTACTCGCGCTGAGTTGCTAAAAATGATTTTTATGCACTTGGCATAATGATAGCAAAGTAGGGGTTTAGCATTGCGCTTTACCCTGACTTGATTTTGAATTTAAATTTTGTGCTTCCTTGTCTCAACCAAAGCAACCAACCGTTATTTGAGAAATATAAGTTTTTTAAATGAACATTTTTGGAAAATTGGTAAAGTTGATGTTTATTGAGAATATCTCTCTCTATTCTCAAGATTATTGAGAATATTATCAATAAGTTAACGGAAATAGGTTTTTACAGGATTGATTAATACCCCTTGACTTTTTGTGCTACTATTATAGATAGAATCGGCTAATGCTATATTTAATTTTTGGGCTTAACTAAAAGCCTGTATGGGGTTGGGTATCCTTGCGTCAACCCAACGGACAATATAACTGAAACGACTAGTGTGCGTATACCATGAATAACAATCAAGGATGGGAAAATGTCTATTAGTTTTTCATTATCAAATTTCAAAGGTTTCAAAGAACTTCAGTCAGTAAACCTTAAACCTCTGACAGTTATTTGTGGTACTAATAACTCTGGAAAAAGTTCTTTGATTCAAAGTTTGCTATTGATGAAACAGTCTAACCCAACGAAAAATTTACCAAATACCTATGGACAATTACCATTAACTTTTAATGGTTCATACGTTCAATTAGGCAGTTTTTTAGATGTAGTTTATAACCATTCAAATGATGAAGAAATAGTATTAAAATGGAAAATAGAAAATGAAAAAATAAGAACTATATCTCATATTAGGGATTACTCTATTAATTCAGAATTGACTGTCAAAATAAAAAATATAAAAAATATTGAAATTGAAAAATCTCTTGCCCAAATTGAAGTAAATAATTTCTTATTTAAAGATTTAAATACCAATTTTTCACTGGAATTGGTTAGAAAAAATGATGGTAAATATAAAATAAAACTCAGAAATATTTCAGTAAAAGACATTATTGTACAATGGATATATCGCAATTACAAGTATAGATATCATAGAGCTTTCGACTACATTAGTAAAATTCAAGAATTCTTGAAATATTTAGAAGATAAAAATATTAAATTATTTCAAGAAGGAATTCTTGAAGAAGAATGTTTTGATAATGCTCAAGTAACTTTCCAGAGTATATTTCCTACCCAAATATTAATCAACAATTTTCCTCAACAAAGTTCTAGTATTCTCAAAAGCATAAGAGAAAAATTACCATCAATGGTCAGAGGTAATAAGGTATCAGGCTATTTAGAAAAACTTATTGATACGATTCTTAGCCATTTAGAATTAATAATAACAAGTATTAATTTTGATAAACAACAACCACAAAAAGATAAATATTTAGATATAGATTTATCTCTCTCTAAAGAAAATCAAAATTTATCAATAAGTAATGATGTATCTCTATTAGATTATTACTTTTCCTATAGAGCCACAGTTACATTCTTAAGAGAAATATGGTCAGGATTTAGATATATTGGACCAATACGTGAAGCACCAAAAAGATTTTATCCATTTAATGATTTAAGAATAATAGATATTGGTATAAATGGTGAAAATATGCCATTAGTTTTAGCTGTAGAAAAAGAAACAATTGTTCCTAAATACTATAGATGTATTTATAAAAAAAAATCCATTGAAAAATATGAATTAAGAGATAAAGATAAATTAATTGATAGTGTAAACTGGTGGCTATCTGATTTTAAGAAACTTCCTCCCATACATTCTATCAATGAGCTAAGTGGAATTATAAACCAAGTAAAAGTTGATTCTTTAGGAATTGAATTAGATTTAACAGATGTAGGATTTGGTGTTAGTCAAATTTTACCAATCATTGTGGAATGTCTAAGAATGGCTGAAGGAGAAACAATTATTTTAGAACAGCCTGAGATTCATTTACATCCATCTTTACAATCAAAGCTGGCTGACTTTTTTATTTGTATGGCTAAATCAGGTAAAAATCTTGTAGTTGAAACCCATAGTGAACATTTTATTAACAGACTATGTTTAAGAATTGCTCAAGAAGAGTCTAACGATACCAGAAATTTAATTAACATCCTCTTTGTAAGTTATGATGAGGAAAATAAAAGTTCTATTGCTAAACCTATTGAAATCAATAAATATGGTGAAATAGAAAACTGGCCAGTAGGATTTTTTGATGAAAATGATTCACGAGACTTAATATCAGCCACCTTAAAAAAACGGATGTCTAATTTATAACAAGGATGAAAAACTATCTTGATCCAGTTTATTTAGTAGTTAATGAAGATACTTGGAAAACCAGAGTATATGCAGAAATTTTTGAATCCCTAGTCGAAATTATTGACGATATCGAGGAAGTTGAAAAAGATTCAAATAGTTTATATAAATTGGTTAAATTTCAATTTAGTGAGGAATTATTTAGCAAAATCTATCATTATAATCCTTTTAAAAATGAACCCTCAGTGGAAAATTTTTACGTAAAGTTATTCAGTGATGTGTTGTCAAGATTAACTAGGAGAATTGATTGGTGTCCTAGTAATTGTGAGATACAAGATAGTGTAATTTCGGCTTTTTTATGTACTAATAGTCATGTTCCTGATGAAGTTTTATGTGCTTGGGAATCACTAATTAATCAATGTGGTTCATGTTCTCAGCAGGATTCATTACTTCGTATTATAAGTCCTTTGTCTTATCAAACTAAAATTACATTGGTATCAGAACAATTAATTAATATAGATTTAAAACAAATTACAACGGTATATGAACTATTTGATATCAGCCAACTATTAAAAAAAGAAACTATCAATGATAAGGTGATGAGAAAGATAATAAATATTTGCTATCATCAAGCTGTTTTAACTGGTCGTATGAGTCCTAATTTACTACAGCAAGAGTATATTTTTGATTCAAACTTTTGGAGAACTCTTACCAGTGCAAAAATAACTGAAGAAGATACAGAATACAAACTAAAATTTATTGACTCTCTAACTCAAGTTATTTATGCACAAGATATAGATATTAGATTACATAAATATAAAAATGTGAAAATAACAATTGATCAAAAAAAATACACTAAAATTAGTGCTGATGTATTTCAAATGGGAAGAGGAACTATTGATAGAAGATGTTCACGAATTTTCTTCTGTAAAATAAATAATCAAATATGCTTTTATGAATTTGATCCTGATTCTCATGCAGGGGAGTAATAGATTATGGATTTACTACAGTAACATTTTACTTAGATTAACAATACAACTTCTAAAAAATCAGATCCAAAAGCAGATACAACCGCATTAGAAACAGAAATAGATCAGCTAGTTTATCAACTTTACGAACTAACAGCAGAAGAGATTAAAATTATAGAAGGGTAAACACCACAAATCCCAGATACCCGACTTCTCGAAGAAGTCGGGTATCTAAAAGATAAAGCTTAAACCTTAAAAATATATTTAACCTACTGAATACCTATTCAAATATTAGGTGGATGTTCAGCCATTTTTACCCACATTTTTCGCACACGAGTTAATTGTGGACGGTTCATTTTTAAAGCAGAAATTGTGCTTCTTCCCACAGATGTAAGTCCTACAATTTCCGTAGCATCTTCACTCCAAGTAAAATGATCTATCCATAATTGCTGTTGTGGATGAAATAGTTTAACCTCCTCCTGAGTATCTGGATCAATTGCTGTTTGACGAGTTGCTTTATAGCGATTACAAGATGGACAAGCTAAACATAGATTTTCAAATACAGTTCCTCCACCAGCAGACAAAGGAATAATATGCTCAAATTCAAAAATAGAGACTGTTAAAGCTTCAGCAGTGCGACAATAAGCACAACAATTAGCAAAGTGATTACGAATTTTTTTGTGTAATTCAACAGAAATATAAACACTCATGCTACTTGCTGCTGATTTTGCAAAATATTTAATGTGTATCTAGCTCTAGTTTTAATAATATTTAATTGGTCAACTTGTGCTAATAATTTATCTAAAGTTTCAGTTTCAACCTTTGATAATTGATTTTGAGAATTTTTAATTAATAACTCCTGTAATTGCGTCTGAGTTTTAGGAAATAAAGAACTTTCTGCTAAAGCTTGTAACTCATCTATACTTAAACCAATCAATAATTCAGAATCTAAAGATAAGTTAGTTAGTTGTTGATAGGTTTCTAAATTTAACAGTACCCCAACCTTTTCTCCCTGTGCGTTAGTGATATATTGAACTGATTCAGACATGGCTTTACAGTCAAATTTGATAGTTTTATTGTAACTTATGATTGAATCCCAGATCCCCGACTTCTCGAAGAAGTCGGAGATATCTACGCTGCTTCTCTCAATGGGGTGGGTACAGACACTTCTGGAAACGGTAGAGAAAGCTGTTCTGGTGATGGTATTGGCGCTTCTTGTAATACCGTGACTTCAATATTTACACTGACTAAATAACTACCTGTATCTGCACCTACGGCTTCAGAAATTATTTTAGCTATATCTGGACGTTTTGCGGTTAAAGGATCACGGATAATACAACGATCCCATTCATGCTTGGCTGTGGGGTTAAGATTGAGAATATAATGCTTCATCATAGGTGTAGTCCTTAAAATCCTTATTCCATAAGTCTTTCCAGGTTTGAAGACTATTTCCATAGTATAGTACAAATTTACTAAAATAGCAAGAGAATCATCAAAAATTGCCTTTAATAAGAAAAGCTACTTTACATAGAAATATACAAAAACGCAAAGACGTTCCATAAAACGCCTCTACGATTTTCTTGATGGAGATGAAAGATGGTTATGTGACTAAAGAAACTTGATAATTTAAGTTTCTGATGTTGCACTTGTGGAAAACTCATCCTGAGAATTCAATAACTGCACCTCATTAATCCAATTTGCTTGTTGCGGTACGGGAATATAAATTCCGGCTGCGTCTAAGGTGATTTTTAGGCGACGACGATATTCTCGCGCTACGTTCCATTGTTTAAGCGGTTGGGTTTTGATCCAAACGCGAATCATCACACCGCGATCGCTAAAATGCTCAACACCCAAAACATTTGGCTTTTCCAGAATTTGATGTTTCCATTCGGGATCTTGACTCATCTCCAAACCCACATCTTTAATTATCTTCAAAGCCTCATCTACATCCGCTTGGTAAGAAACCGGAATACTTAAATCAGCCCGTGACCAACGACTAGAAAGATTAGCTACAATCTTCACCTCACTATTGGGGATAGTAATTAAGCGTCCTTCCGAATCTCGAACTTGAGTCATTCGCAGATTCAACTTTTCCACCAAACCGCCCACAGTACCCACAGTAATCATATCACCCAGGGCATATTGGTCTTCAAAAATAATCAGAAAGCCGTTAATTGCGTCTTTGATTAAGTTTTGGGAAGCGAGGGATATAGCCACACCGACTAAACCAGCACCAGCTAACAGCGGAACGATATCTATCCCCAAAGATATCAAAGCTAGTAAGCTACCTGCACCCACAAAAATAATCGTAGTGATACTTTTAGTTACGCCGGAAAATGTGGATATTCTCAATTGCAAACGTTCGGATGTTTCTGGAGTTAATAAAGCCCCACCACTCACTATGGTTGAGGTAAAATGATCTATTAAGGCATAGGTAAACCGCACAGCTACATAAGTTCCCACCGCGACAATAGTTAATTTAATGGGAATTTGGGCAATGGTGAGAATCCCAATTTGGAAGGCGCGTGTGTAGGGAAATAGTCCTAAAATAATTAAACTACCACTGCCCCAAATCCCTGCTTGTGCTATTTGAAAAAGTCTAGTTTTGACTTCTTGAAGATGCTGCTGTTGTTGTTGATTTAATAGTTTGGTAATTGGTGCAGTATCTTTGGAAATAGCCGGGATAGAATCGGCTGCATTCTTGCTTAAACGCTTTTGCCAACGCCTGACACCCCAACTGATGATGATCATTGCCAGTGTCCCCACAGCAGCAATTTCACCTTGCTGAATTAAAAACCGAGTTTGTCGTTCTTGCTTGGCTTGTTGCAGGTGTTGTTTTAAGTCATCACTAATTTGATTTGCTAATGTTAACGGGTTTGCCTGTCCAACATCTTCGTAGGTAATGGTCATCAGGTATTGGTCATTAACAAAAATCGTCGGTAATCCTTTAACTGTGCGATTCTGCACTTTAACTTCTGTTGCAGATGCCTGTAAATAATTATGGGTGATATCCTGTAAATTCTGTTGAATGTTTTGAAAACGTTCGGGAAATTTGGTTTTTGAGGCAGTGATGCTAAATAAAGGATGACCATCTAAATTAATCCAGCCAGATACCATCTTATCATCTACCTTATTGCTTGAACTACTGGGAGTGGGCAGAAAAGGTAAAGGAGAAAACTGGGCTGTGGCTTTGGTGACAGAACCGATGGTAATTACCATTGTCCCTGCTACCGCTAAAAATCGAAGTATCACTAAAACACCTCCTTGTGTCAATGAAGGAATAGTAAGAATCTTTGTAGAGACGTTCCATGGAACGTCTCTACATTCTTTGTTATCAGATGTCAATATCCTGTCACCTGTCATCTATTCCCGTTGGAGTTGCTATATTCTTACCAGAGATTGATGAAAAAAGAAAAAGCCCGATCTAGTGTTAACACGGCTGATATCAGAGGTGAAGCTAGTTCACAGGACTTATGGACTAGCTGATTACTAATTCTCAGAAAATATGGCTAGTAATGAGAAAACCTTGTTACAGTACGTAAAGGTTTATAAACCTGTTTCATTTTTTTAAAGGATAATTTTCATGATTGCAACAACTCCCAGATTAAAGCACGAGGTTAAAGACCTCGGCCTAGCTCCCTTGGGAAGACAACGCATTGAATGGGCTGGACGGGAAATGCCCGTATTGAAGCAAATCCGCGATCGCTTTGAGAAAGAAAAGCCCTTTGCTGGATTACGTATTTCAGCTTGCGCCCACGTGACCACAGAAACAGCACATTTAGCGATCGCTCTTAAAGCCGGTGGTGCTGATGCAGTTTTAATTGCGAGTAACCCCTTATCAACTCAAGATGACGTAGCTGCAAGTCTTGTAGCTGATCATGAAATTTCCGTATTTGCTCAAAAAGGCGAAGATGCCGCAACCTATAGCCGTCACGTCCAAATAGCCTTAGATCATCGCCCCAACATCATTGTTGATGACGGTAGCGACGTGGTAGCAGAATTAGTTCAACACCGTCAAAACCAAATCGCTGATTTAATTGGTAGCACCGAAGAAACCACCACAGGTATCGTCCGGTTACGCGCCATGTTTAACGAAGGGGTTCTCACCTTCCCCGCTATGAACGTCAACGACGCAGACACCAAGCACTTCTTTGATAATCGCTATGGTACTGGTCAATCTACCTTAGACGGGATTATCCGCGCTACAAATATCTTGTTAGCTGGTAAAACTGTTGTAGTTGTCGGTTATGGCTGGTGTGGTAAGGGTACAGCCCAGCGCGCCCGTGGCATGGGTGCAAACGTCATCGTTACCGAAATTGACCACATCAAGGCAATTGAAGCCGTTATGGATGGTTTCCGCGTACTACCAATGGCAGAAGCAGCACCTCACGGTGATATCTTCATTACTGTCACAGGTAACAAGCACGTCGTTCGCGGTGAACACTTCGATGTCATGAAAGACGGTGCGATCGTTTGTAACTCTGGTCACTTTGATTTAGAACTTGATTTGAAATACTTAGCCGCTAATGCTAAGGAAATCAAGGATGTCCGTCCTTTCACAGAAGAGTATAAGTTGACAAATGGGAAATCCGTAGTTGTACTTGGACAAGGACGTTTGATTAATTTGGCTGCTGCTGAAGGACACCCCAGCGCAGTTATGGATATGAGTTTTGCTAACCAAGCATTAGCTGTTGAATACCTGGTGAAGAATAAGGGTAGTTTAGCTGCTGGTTTGCACTCTATTCCTAGAGATGTGGATGAAGAAATTGCTCGTTTGAAGTTGCAAGCTATGGGCATTTTCATTGATAGTTTGACAGCCGAGCAAATTGACTATACCAATTCTTGGCAGTCTGGAACGTAAGTCATTAATTAGTTGATTTTTTCGGGGATAGGCTTTTGGGCTTATCCCTTTTTTTAACGAACCGCAGAGACGCAGAGAGCGCAGAGGGAGGATATAATGGGAGGAGGGTGTTATTGTAAGTTTGTATGTCAGCAAAAGACTTTTTTCACAATGCAGTTAGATTAGCTTTAGAAAAAGATAATTGGCTAATTACTAATGATCCTTTATCATTTACAGTAGATGGTCTTGACTTTAGAATTGATTTAGGAGCAGAAAGACTATTAGGAGCAGAAAAGGAAGGTCAAAAAATAGCAGTTGAGATAAAATCTTTTTTAGGTCAATCTGAAGTTACTGAATTTCATATAGCTTTAGGACAAACACTAAATTACCGTTCTGTTTTAAGAAAAAAAGAACCCAACCGCATTTTATATCTAGCGATTGGTAATGAAATATACAAAGAATTTTTTCTTATTCCGTTTATTCAAGAAATCATTGCTGAACATCAATTAAAATTACTGATATTTGAAGCTATTAAACAGGAGATTGTTTTATGGAAGGAATGAATTATCCTGAATTGGTAAAAACTGTATTAGCAAGACATACAGAAAATCATGCTTCCAAGGTCACAGAAAAGGAGTTAATTTTTGATTGTGAAAGAAATAGTTATTTAGTAGTTCATGTAGGATGGGAAAATAATGAAAGGGCTTATGGGACAATTATTCATGTAGATATTAGAGATGGAAAAATCTGGATTCAGAGAGATTTTACAGAGGAAGGGGTAGCTAGTGAGTTGGTAAATTTGGGAGTACCAAAAACGGATATTGTTTTAGGTTTTAAGCCACCTTATATGAGACAGTTTACTGATTTTGCATCAGTTTAGATTTTTTATTAAATTTTGATGACTTGATAATAACTTGATTTTTGAGGGATAGGCGTTTTGCTTATCCTTTTTTTTCGTTTTCTACTATGGATTTATGGCGTTGCTGATTAAGGGTATGAATTTTAGTCTCACGCAAAGGCGCAAAGACGCAAAGGTAAGAGTTTTAAAGGTTCAATTTGGGAATTTCATACCTCAATTCAGCAACGCCGGATTTATTTAATGAGCCACGTTCGCGTAGCGTCCCATAGAGATAGACGAGAAGAACACGAAGGAAGAGAAATGTTTTAATTTATAATAGAAGATATCATGTAATCAATATTTTACTGATAAATCTCCAATCAGTTGCATTTACAAATAATATGAACACTAATCATCTGATAACTATAGGAATTTCTCTATACCAAGAAAATAAATATAGCGAAGCTATTGATTGTTTTAACAAAATTATTTCTACTGATTCAAATTGTTATCAAGCTTATCACTACAGAGGTTTAGTTCTTAGGAAACAAAGAGATGATCAAGGCGCAATTGCTGATTTAAAAAAAGCTGATACACTTATAGCTGATCAAGAGTATACAAATATCTTTCAAAAACTTCAAAATTTAATTGGAAAAGATTATTCGCATTTTTCTAATAATAAAAATAATGATAATGATGAATTTTCTTATATTGAATATAAAGGTACTTGGCACTTAGAACAAGAAATCTATGATTTAATATCATCCGAATTAAATAAATTGGAAAATTTCCTTTCTAGCCGATTACAAACTATTGAGTTATTGCTAAAAAAGCGGGCTGAAAATTCCCAGTTTAATCAAGAAAGATTAGAAAATAAAAACTTACCTACATATAATTCCCATGAAGAAATTGCTCAAGCTATGGGAATTAGTGTTAAAGGATTGCGATTTCTGGCTTTTTCCCGCAAAGATGATCACTACATTCGTTTTCAAATACCCAAAAAACCGAGTGGATATCGGCAAATTTCCGCACCAAAAAAATTATTAAAAAAAGCTCAGAATTGGATTCTTGATAATATTCTTGAAAAACTAGAACTACATGATGCTGCTCACGGTTTCCGCCTGAAACACTCTATAGTTACAAATGCACAGATTCATGTAGGGAAAGAAGTAATTATTAACATTGATCTCAAAGATTTTTTCCCTTCAATTTCTTATAAACGAGTTAAGGGACTTTTTAAATCCTTTGGATATTCGGAAACAGCCTCAACAATTTTCGCGTTGATTTGCACAGAACCAAAAATTAAATACGTTGAAATAAACGGACAAATTAATAGTTTACTATCATGGACAGATCGTTATTTACCCCAAGGCGCACCAAGTAGTCCAGCAATTACAAATATTCTTTGTCGTAGGTTAGATAGGAGATTAACCTTTATGGCTAAACAATATGGTTTTGATTATACTCGCTATGCTGATGATTTAACTTTTTCTGCTTCTGGTGAAAGTCTTGTGAATGTCAATAATATTCTGAAACTTACCAATTTGATTGTTAAAAAAGAAGACTTTGAAATTAATGAAAATAAAACTAGGGTAGTTCGCAATTATCGTAGACAAGAAGTAACTGGTGTGATAGTTAATGAAAAACTTAATATCCCTAGAGATAAACTTAAAACCTTTCGTGCAGTTCTTTATAAAATTGAAAAAGATGGGTTGCAAAATTATACTTGGGGACAGTCTAAGGATATTATTGCCGCAATTGAAGGTTTTGCTAATTTTGTTTCAATGGTAAATCCAGAAAAAGCTGGTAAATTTATAGAACAGATACACCGAATTAAAGAAAAATATGTCCGTAAACGGGAAAAGATTGTATTAGTTCATCAAGAGCTTTTGACTCAATCTAATATTATAAAACAGATTAATGATAAACTTCGAGAAGTGAGATTTAATAAAATTAAAAAACGGCAATATCTGCAAGAAACTTATAATAAAAAATATCTTCAAGACTTAACAGACGAAGAACTATTAGAATTTTTACACTACTTGATAATCTTACAACTAGAACAATTCTCTTTTGGCGATACAGATGATCCTCCCTTCTAAAAAAACTTGCTTTTTATACATTCAATGTTTTATACTTTAATTGTCACGCGCCATTGTCAACAGGTAAAACAACCTTGCATTTGGGCGGTGGAGCGCCGCCCCCTGTATTCAAGCTAATTCTTAGTCTCCTGGCTAACGCCGTTCGGCGAGTAAGTATGTAGTTACCATGATGAAAGCTTCCTGTTTACGAAGGTGGAATCTAATGTGATTTTTTATGGGGGCTACGCCCCATAGATATAGTTTTTTTCCTTCGGGTTTCAGTATGCTTCGGTATTACGAAGGGGCAACCTAAGAACAGTGTCGCGTGATATTTTTTAACAGGATGTTTGTTATATTAAGCTAAAACACATTTAATTTGCATATTAAAACTTCATCAAGTGGTAGGTTGGGTTGAGGAACGAAACCCAACATCTTTATAATTTTATTGCGTTGGGTTGCGCTTTGCTTAACCCAACCTACGAATTATTACTAAGTAAAGAATAATGAGAATAGGATAGAATTTAATGTAAAAAAATGATAAAATAAAGCAATGTCAAAAAAACGTAAATTACTAGAGAAAGTTCTTTCAGGATCTAAAAATCTTCAATTCGATGATTTAGTTACTTTAGTTGAAGCCTTTGGTTTTTCCCTGTCACGTATTAACGGTAGTCATCACATTTTTACATATCCAAGTATCCCCGAACTTATTAACTTACAAAATCGCAATGGTAAAGCTATTCCTTATCAGGTTCGTCAATTTTTAATATTAATTGAAAAATATTCCTTAACTATGGAGAATGAATAATGAAACACTATCACATTAATATTTTCTACAGTCAAGAAGATGAAGGTTATATTGCTGATATTCCTGATTTAAAATATTGTTCAGGATTTGGTTTAACTGAAGAAGAAGCACTGCAAGAAGTTCTCAAAGCTAAAGCTGCTTGGTTAGAAGCTGCGGAAATAGAAGGTAAACCAATTCCCGAAGCAAGATATAAACCTGTAATTTATCAGATAGCTTCATAACTTCATAGTTTGTAAATTAACAACTTAACAAATTAGGTATAATCTAAGATAAAATATCACTTTAACTTCTTATGTCAGCAAAAGACTTTTTTCACAATGCAGTTAGGTTAGCTTTAGAAAAAGATAATTGGCTAATTACTCATGATCCTTTATCTTTTGAACTTACTGAAAAAGTTAAAGTGAGAATAGACTTAGGTGCAGAAAAGTTAATTACTGCGGAGAAAGATAATCAAAAAATAGCCGTAGAGGTAAAAAGTTTTATAGGACTTTCAGCCATTTCTGAATTTCATACAGCTATTGGTCAGTTTTTGAATTATAAGGTAGTATTAACACAGAAAGATCCTCACAGGATATTATATCTAGCTATATCTGAAGATATATATGAAGGATTTTTTCTAGATTCTTTTATTCAAACTGTTTTACAGACTTATGACATTAAGTTATTAGTGTTTGATGTAAAAAGAGAGGAAATCTTACTATGGAAAAGTTAGATTATCGAGAAATAGTTAAAAATTTCATTCAAAAGTATGCACAAGAAGAATGTGTAGAAGATTCAGAAAATCTCGAACTTGTTTTTGATACAGAAAGGGATGTTTATTTATTATTGGTTACAGGATGGAAAGATGAAAAGAGAATTTACTGGTTTCCCATTCATATTAGTATTAAAGATGGTAAAATTTGGATTGAAAGGGACTTTACAGAAGAAGGAATTCCTCATCAATTAGTAGAGTTAGGTGTTCCGAAAACAGATATTGTTTTAGGTTTTAGATCACCTTATGTGAGACAGTTTACAGGTTTTGCATCGGTTTAGATTTTTTGCGTCTTTACATAAAATAAAAAATCTTGATCATTGCTATACTAGAAGCATTCCTAAATCATCATCTCATGCTAACCGTAACCATTGATGAAATCCAGAAAAACTTCACTAGCTATCTTCACCAAGTAGCAGCAGGAGAAAGCATTATTATCATTGAAGCAGGTAAAGCAATTGCAGAAATTAAACCAGTTCCCAATGTTATGGAAAAATTAGATTACCCTGAATTAGTACAACAAGTGTTAGCAACACATACAGACGGTCATTGGTCTGAAGGAACAGAAATCGAGTTAATATTTGATATTCAAAGAAATCGCTATCTAGTAATTCATATAGGTTGGGAAGGTGAAAATAGAACCTATGGTACAATGATTCATGTAGATATTAAAGATGGAAAAATCTGGATTCAGAGAGATTTAACTGAGGAAGGGGTAGCTAATGAATTGGTAGAATTAGGAGTACCAAAAAGCGATATAGTTTTAGCTTTTAGAGCGCCTCATATCAGACAATTTACTGATTTTGCACAAGATTAAAACTTTGCGTCTTTGCATGACACAAAAACCCCAAAAATCCCCATCATTAATCATTAGGAGGATGCCAACTTAAACTAATCCAAATAGCCCTAGCTTGGACAACATCTTCATTATTTAATCGTAAAGCTAAAACTGTCGCTCTGCCAATAGCAGTTATCCCAATAATATGAGTACCACCATTTGCCCATTGAAAATGATCTAACCATCTTTGTAGACGAGGATTAAACAAAGATATAGATTCATTCTTTACAGGATCATTAGCTGTTATTTTCGCTCCTTTAAACTCATTACAACGATAACAACAAGCAGCTAAATTTTCTCGCTCATCATTTCCCCCCAATGAACTAGGCAAAATATGATCCATAACTAAAGGCATACCTGTTAACCGGCTAGAAGTGCGACAATATTCACATCTATAACCAGCCTCATTAATAACTTGTTGACGAAGAGATTTAGAAATAGATGACACTGGTATTATACTAATTGCTCAAAATCTGGAAGAGAAAACCCTCGCCACTTTAAAAGTGCATAGGCATAAGCTTTTTTTAACATTAAATAATCAGCACTCACCCGCAACGATTTCAACAATAACCTATCAGATTCACTTAATTGATTATTTTGATTTTTTTCTAACAGTTGAAAATGTAATTCTTGCTGACTTTCTGGAATTTGACTTTGAGCAATAGTTAATAATTCCTCAATTGTTAATTCTTGCATAGCAATTAATTCCCCTTGTAATTCCAGAGGTGCATAATCAATAGCAGGAGGAGCATTAATTTGAGTAGGCATAATTTATCCTGGTATTTGACCTATATATATTTTATAACACTTCTCTTTCTTTGCGTCTCTGCTGCTTTGCGACTTTGCGCGAAATAAAAATATTCAACCCAAAGTTAAAATATTCTCTGGAAAATCCACCACCAAACGCAACAACTTCAACCACTCAGAACCCAATAAAATTTCATTAATGCCTTTACCCACATTCACAGGAATTTGATACTGCTTTCCGTCTAATATCACTTGACCTAAATAAATCTGAAATTTTGATTCACCTTTAGCAGTCCGTAACATTTCCTCCCCACTATACAACCATTCTAAACCATCTAAATCTTGTGTATTAATAGCCATAAAACCTGCAAAACCACTATCGAATAGGGCATCTACAGCAAGATTCAAGCCATCATTAGTAACTAATTCAATCTCAAAAAATAATTGCCCATTTTCTCCAAAGTAACCCTCTATCATATTGTGCCAGTTGTCCCCGTTTCATTCAAACAAAAAACGAAGTGTCTAGCTTGAGGATATTTTTCCAACATTCTTTTATGAGATTGCATTCTATCCTGATCAATTAAATATTCCCCACTATTTGGTTCTATGGCAATATACCAACCATAATGACTTTCGATATATTGAGAACGGACACGATTAAAAATTGCCCGACAACGTTGATAAAATATTTCATCTTCCGCTTCTCGTCTAGCTAATTCTTCTGGTGCTATAATCAATTCCGGAAAAATTCTTCCTCTTCTTACCACTTTTTTTGATGTGATGTGAGTCATATTTTTAACTTGAACTCTAGTTATTATTTTAACTTAAATTGTGCTTAATTGCAACTTTTATCATTATTTGAACATAAATTTTAACATGATTTTCCCTCTTTATTTTCATCATTAAAAGCTGCTGCCAACTCAGGAGTAATAATAGCTATAGAACTTTCATGCCATTCATGAATAGTAGCATCAATCAAATCCCAAGCCTCATTAGAAGTATCAGTTAAGCGAAAAGCCTCACTCACTTCTTTAATAAACTCTTGCAATTCATCAGCATCAAATACGCTCAACCATCCATAAGGATGCTCATAACCTATTTTTTGTCCTAATAATAACCGAAACGCAACCGATAACACCTCATGTCAATAGGTAACATTACAAAAACCTTTGTTCTTGCAATTCTTCCTTTGCGTCTTTGCTCCTTTGCGACTTTGCGCGAAATAAAAATATTCAACCCAAACCTAAATAAATATTAAATCTTGACTCACCTTGTGCTGTTTGCATAGGTTCATTACCAAGAAAAACCCAATCCAGTCCATCCAAATCTTGAGTATTAATTGCCATAAACTTGGTAAATCCTGTATCTAACATCGCATCTACAGGTAGATTTAACCCATCAGCAGTAATCAAATCAATCTCAAAAAATAGCTGCCCCTCACTACCAAAATTTCCCTGAATCATATTCTCCCAGTCGTTCCTGTTTCATTTAAGCAAAACACATAATTTTTAGCCTTTGGATATTTTTGAAGGACTTTTTTATGAGCTTGAATATTATCCTGATCAATTAAATATTCCCCACTATTGGGTTCTATGGCAATATACCAACCATAGTGACTTTCGATATATTCAGAACGGACACGATTAAAAATTGCCCGACAACGTTGATAAAATATTTCATCTTCCGCTTCTCGTCTAGCTAATTCTTCTGGTGCTATAATCAATTCCGGAAAAATTCTTCCTCTTCTTACCACTTTTTTTGATGTGATGTGAGTCATATTTTTAACTTGAACTCTATTTATTATTTTAACTTGAATTATGCTTGTATGTACAGACTGATTACCGTTATTCAACCAACAACGAATCGCAACCAATATCTTCATCCCAAAGTTCCGGGTTAGTCGTAATAAAATCACTCATCATTTGTTCACATTCATCTAAATTTAAATCCACTACTTCCACACCATGAGATACCATAAACTCCTTCGCACCCGAAAAAGTCTTTGATTCTCCAGCAATAACTTTTTTAATGCCAAATTGCACCACAGCACCAGCACACAAATAACAAGGCATTAATGTAGAGTAAAGTATTGTACCTCTGTAGTTACCAATTCTCCCTGCATTGCGGAGGCAATCAATTTCCGCATGAGTCACAGGATCACCGTCTTGCACGCGCTTATTGTGTCCGCGGCCGACAATTTTACCATCCTTAACCAGCACAGAACCAATGGGAATTCCCCCTTCTTGTCTACCTTGTTGAGCTTCCAAAATTGCCGCATCCATAAATTCGTCCATTTGTCAATGCTCCTGATCTAAAAAGATAAGTATTATTGATGCTTCCCTGTGGAAAAACTGTGGAAAACCCATCCTCAATTTTTACAAAATAATGATCCTCCATGAAACTCATAAATAATAAATTAAAGTTTTCCACAGCTTTTCGGTAAAAAATTGGATTTTTACCGCAATTTTAAATAAAAATTAATCATTTATTATATTTTTCTTAAAATTCGGACTGAATAAGAGAGATTTGAATTTGATAAATTAGTTTCTTGGTTGTGGAAAACATCCAGAAAATTAATTCTATTTTAGGGAACGAGTCGCCATTTGAATGCGATCGCTCAATTGGTGTAAAGTTTGAACTAAACTCTGATCACTTTCTTGTAACTGGGTAATCTTTTCACAACTATACATCACCGTCGTATGATCTTTACCACCAAACTCCTCCCCTATTTTGGGTAAACTCAAATTTGTAAGTTGTCGCATTAAATACATTCCGATTTGTCTAGCCCAACTAATTTCCCGACGACGGGAATTACTTTTTAAGTCCTCAATAGAAACATTTAAAGCATCAGCGACTATATTTAAGATTATCTCTGGAGTTGTGGCTATTTTCTGGCTAGGAGTTCCGAGAATGGGAGCAAGATTTTCCACAGTCATAGGTAAACCCCAAATAGAAATATAAGCCAAAGCCCGAATTAATGCCCCTTCCAACTCACGGATATTAGAAGTACAATTAGAAGCAATATATTCAACTACCTCCCGTGGTAAACGAATATTTTCATATTCAGCTTTTTTCTGCAAAATCGCCATTCTGGTTTCTAAATCAGGGGTTTGAATATCCGCAATTAGCCCCATAGAAAACCGGGAACACAACCGTTCTTGTAAACTGGGAATTTGATTAGGAGGACGATCTGAAGCAATTACAACTTGCTTACCTGCCTCATGTAAAGTATTAAAAGTATGAAAAAATTCCTCTTGAGTATATTCCTTCCCCTCCAAAAATTGAATATCATCAACTAACAACATATCAGCAGCCCGATAATGTTCGCGGAAAGTTTGCATACTATCTTGACGAATAGCAGTAATTAAATCATTTGTAAACTGCTCCGTAGACACATAAAATATCTTAGAATTAGGACAGATTTCCCAGCGATAATTACCAATAGCTTGCATTAAGTGAGTTTTCCCCAAACCCACACCACCACATAAAAATAACGGATTAAATTCCCTCCCCGGATATTCGGCTACAGCTAAAGAAGCAGCATGAGCCATGCGATTGTTAGCGCCGACCACAAACCGCGAAAAAACATATTTAGAATTTAAATCTGAAGTCTTTTGCGTATTTATCGGAGCATTTGCCAAAATATGATTTATTGCTGGTAATTTCCCCCCCAGTTCCTGTTTACCCAAATGAGAAACTTCCTCATCTTCAACTACAGTAATATAAATTTCGATGGGATAACCCACAATATCTTGGACTACATTAGCAATAGTATGAATGTAATATTTTTGCAGCCAATTGCGAGCAAAAGGATTAGGAGCATATATTACCAAACAGTTGTTTTCTAGCTGCTGTGCTTTAGCTGTCTTAATCCAAGTTTCAAAGGTAGGAGGAGCTAACTCTAACTGTAAACGCTCTAATACATGATTCCACAAACCATCTATGGGAATTTCCATTAACGCCACCTTTATCCGTAATTCCTAATTCCTAATTTGTAATCACATACAATAAGATCCCCAACTTCTGATTTCAATTCATAATTTATTTACAAGCCAAAAAAGAAGTCGGGAATCTGAACTACTCTAAAGATACATAAATCAAATAGGAGGCTATATAATTATCCTGATAAAAACCAGGGGTAGCCAGTATCCTAGCACTACTAACGAATACGGAGCAATAATCACATGATGAAGATCAATAATTATAACCTAGCAGCTAAAAATATTAATACTAGATTTTTACGCCAAAACTTGGGAAATAAAGGGAAAAAATGGATTGCAGTCTGTGGTGTAGCAGTTTTCATGCTGGGAGGTTGTACCAGTCTCAAGAAAACCACCTCAGAAATAGAACCTAGTCATGCTCAATCACAAAAAACTACTGCACCCACCACAGAAATTGCTCCTCCCGCGATTTTTTCCGCTTCTGGAGATCCTAACTTTGTTGTCAAAGTCGTACAAAAAGTAGGAGGTGCAGTTGTTCGCATTGATTCAACGAGAACCGTTACCACTCAAGCACCAGACGAATTTTCTGATCCCTTTTTTCGCGGCTTTTTTGGCAATAGAATCCCTTCTCAACAAAGAGAAAGAGTAGAAAGAGGTAGCGGTTCGGGATTTATCATTAATTCATCTGGGCAAATTTTAACTAATTCCCACGTTGTCGACGGTGCTGATTTAGTTACAGTTACTCTCAAAGATGGCCGGACTTTTAAAGGTAAGGTATTAGGTGAAGATGTGGTAACGGATGTGGCTGTAATTCAAATTGAAGCTAATAACTTACCCGCCCTAGCTTTAGGTAAGTCGGATACTTTGCAACCAGGAGAAGCCGTTATCGCTATTGGTAATCCCTTGGGTTTAAATAATACTGTCACCTCTGGAATTATCAGCGCCACAGATCGTTCTAGTAGTGATATCGGTGCAAGTGATAAGCGTGTTGATTATCTGCAAACAGATGCAGCAATTAATCCTGGGAACTCCGGTGGACCATTACTAAATTACCGTGGTGAAGTCATTGGGATGAATACAGCAATTATTCAAGGCGCTCAAGGTTTAGGATTTGCTATTCCTATTAATACTGCCCAAAAAATTGCTGAGGAAATAATTGCTAAAGGTAGAGTTGATCATCCCTATTTAGGCATACAAATGGTCACACTCACACCTGAAGTTAAGGAAAAAATCATTGCCAGATTTGGCGATAAAATAAATTTATCTGCAAATGAAGGAATCCTCTTAATCAGGATTGTTGCTAATTCACCCGCAGCGGTTTCTGGATTGCGTCCAGGAGATGTTATAAAGAGTATTAATAATCAACCAGTTTTGAAAGTTGATGAAGTCCAAAAATTAGTAGAAAATAGTAAAATTGGCATTCCTTTACAAGTGCAAGTAGATCGTAATGGCAAAATTTCTCAATTTTTAGTTAAACCTGCACCTTTACCAATTAATAAAGAAAATTGATATTTGGTTAGTTGTCCCGGATTTCCTGCCCAGATTCTCAAAACTGATAAAACTTCGCGTTGCTAATAGCCCAGATGGCGATCGCCATATTATGCAACGCCAAAATTTTTAATTCAGGTGATTTTTGTGTTTATTCTTCATTTCTCATAGCTTTCTTAATCAGATTTAAGCCAGTTTTCTACTTTTAAATTAGGAACGCGAGAAAATTCACGAACATTGGCAGTAACGAGAGTTAGATTTAGAGTGAACGCTTGCACAGCAATCAATAAATCATTACTACCAATGGGCGTTCCTTGACGTTCTAAATGTGTGCGAATTGTGGCATAATTATGATCTACATCCGCCATTAATGGCAATACAGGAATAATGCTAAAAGCTAGTTCAATTCTTTGTTTTAATCGGAATGAATTGCTTTTTTCCGCGCCAAATCGTAATTCACAAGCTACAATAATACTGGTACAAATTTTTTCTTCACCAACATCTTGAATTTGAGAAAAAATTCTCCCTGTTGGGTGTTTAATAAAATCAGAGAGTATATTAGTGTTGAGTAAGTAAGAATAAGACATTTTTATAGTTCAATATCATCTAGGGGTAATAATCCTTCATCAACATTGGGAAAATCTTCTTCAATATCATCTAAGGTGGCAAAAATTTCCAGGAGGGATTTTTTCTGATAGGGTTCTATGATCAGTTTTCCGTCTTCTTGTCGGATAATTACTTCTGTTGTTGATAGGTTTAATTCTTGAGGAATTATTAAGGTTTGGGTGTTATCTGCTTGAATAAGTTGGACATGATATTCTGTACTCATTGTCATGATCCTTTTCTGTGGTTTTATGGGATGATAGTCATGGAGCAGGCGCTCGCTAGTATATTAATTTTGTGTGCTTTGGAGCGATTTACTGGGAAATTATTGGTGTTACCGTAGTTTACACCGAAAGCATCTGTTCCAGGCACTTTCTCAAAAATATGCGACACATTTTGTGCATGAAGTCTTATGGGATAAGGGATTCAGAATTAACACACTAGATTGCGTCCAGGAGATGTTATAAAGAGTATTAATAATCAACCAGTTTTGAAAGTTGATGAAGTCCAAAAATTAGTAGAAAATAGTAAAATTGGCATTCCTTTACAAGTGCAAGTAGATCGTAATGGTAAAGTTTCTCAATTTTTAGTTAAACCTGCACCTTTACCAGTTAACAAGGAATAAAATTCCTTAGAAACTCTCAGAATCAGGTGGTTATCGAGCGAAGTCGAGATAATATCCAGAATTAAAGGATGAACAGGATGGAAACAGGAATTAAAAGCAGATGACGCGCTTTATACATGATCAATTCGCAAAACAATATCTAACAGAACTATTAACACCTTATGGACAAGTAGAAACCAGTAAAGATATTACCGCAGAAGTTAGACAAATTGACAATTTTATTTATTCCTTCACCCCAACCGACACAAAGCCTAGAAAAACTAGGATTACTGGGGAGAATGGCCACAAATTATGCCATATTTGAACCATTCCGTAATCCTGTCAGCAGAAGTGAAATTCGCAGTTGTATAGGTAAATTATTTGACATTCATGCGGATTTAGAACGGCAAGCTAAACGCAATGAGACGCGAATCAATGAAACTGAATTAGCCCAACTATGGATTTTTACGCCAACAGCATCGGTAGATATACTAGAGAGCTTTAATGGTACTCTAGATGAAACAAACTGGGGAAAAGGCATTTATTTTTTATCAACAGGATTAAAAACCGTAGTTGTGGTGATTCATCAACTACCCAGTACACCCGAAACACTGTTTTTACGGGTTTTAGGGAGAGGAAAAGTACAAAGACAAGCAGTGGAAGAATTAGAAGCACTAGCAAATAATAGTCCGTTCCTTGGGGATATTATAGAATTAGTACATAACTTAATTGCTGTGTTATCCACTCGTCAGCGTCAGGAACACGATATTGATCAAGATGATCAGGAGTTAATTATGAAATTATCCCAAATGTATCAACAACAGTTAGAAGAGATTAAAAAACAAGAACGACAAGAAGGACTTGATAGAGGGATAGAAAGAGAAAGACGCGCTATGATTGAAAGTATCTTGCAAGTGCGTTTTGGGGAAGTTGATTCACAATTAGCAGCAATTATCAACCCTCTGATTGCTATGAAGAGAGAAGAATTTACTCCTTTGCTTTTACAATTATCCCGTGAGGAATTATTAGCTAGATTTGTGTAACTGAGTTCCACAAAGCGACAAAGCGAAGCGAACAGTATTCGTATTAGATAGGGGTAAATTCAGCCACAGATACCATATACTTATGCAACCTCAGTTATTAATGGCTTATTTGTTTGGCTTACAGACCCGTCTGGAAATGAATTTCCAGGCTAATAGCTCAAGTTTACTAAAGTAAACTAAGTGACATACTCCTACACTGATGCAAGCATACAGTGTAGGCAACGAGCGCGACTCTTCTATGAAGACATTGACTGAGCTTTGTTTTAAGTCCACGAGAAGCCCCTCCGCAGACTATGCAATTTCTTACCTTGTACCCTACAAATTTTACTGTCCTGGATGAGATGCTGGCTTATTCGCGCTATAGGACAAACCCGGAGGTGATTTGTATTAATCAAGATGTGCCTACTTGCTTCTATGCTGTGCAAGGTCGTCGCTTACCAATAATCGCAATGCTATTGGACAGAGGCTTATCAGACACCAATAGGGGTGAAGTCAACCAAATCTATTATACCAAATTTAAAATATTTTGCTCATTTCCTCCATGTCTTCCTTCCTCTCTACGAGACGCTACCGCGAACGCCTACGGCATTGGTCGGAAGACTGTCGTCAACTCACAAGCCTACGGCACGCTACGCTACGCAATTCATCTCAACACCTCCCTATCGGGCAGGTGTGAGGCTTCTTGCTGTTTCAGCTAAATTTAGGCAAAAAATTTTTTAGTTCTTTTAGTCATCTTGAGATGACTTTTGCTATGAGACTGGGAATTTATTCCCAGGTGGTTAGGTGGTTCTGATCAAATTGATTTGATTGGACATGGTTCCATGTTCTTCCGTGTTCTCTGGCTGTGCAGTGCTTCGTTTAATTCCATAACTCGTGCGAGGTACAAGGCGACGGAAGGAAGGCGATCGCACATCATCAATGGTATAATCGTCAAAACGGCGATATTTATGAAATTTGGTATGAGAAAAATATAGAGATTTGAAAATGTTATTAACGCCAATCATTAAATTAGGTAATCCGATATTACGACAAAAAGCTGTTGCGGTTGAGAATATTCAAAATCAAGAAATTCAAAACCTCATTGATGAACTAATTACCTCAGTTGCTCAAGCTAATGGGGTGGGAATTGCAGCACCACAAATAGCAGCATCCTACCGTTTATTTATCGTTGCTTCCCGTCCTAATGCCAGATATCCCCACGCACCAGAAATGCAGCCGACCGCAATGATCAACCCCCGAATTATTGCCCATTCTTCGGAAATGGTTAAAGGTTGGGAAGGTTGTTTAAGTGTTCCTGGAATTAGGGGTTTAGTCCCTAGATATCAAACAATTGAAGTTGAGTATACAGACCGTTATGGCAATTTACAAAAACAAGAATTAACGGATTTTGTTGCCAGAATTTTTCAACATGAATATGATCATCTAGAAGGATTAGTATTTTTAGATCGTGTGGAAAATAATCATGATTTAATTAGTGAGGAAGAATATCAAAAATCGGTGATTGGTAAAAATGAGTGATCCACAGATCCCCGACTTCTCTAAGAAGTCGGGGATCTAAATTCTCCTAAATTCTCGGTGATATTTTACCAACCTAATTTTTCTAAAATGGGTTTTGTAGACACAATATGTCTGTCTAAACCCAATTCTTTGGGACTGACACCTAAAGCTAAAGCAATTAACTGGGGTAAGTGTAAAATCGGTAAACCTAACTTTTCCCCAATTACTTTTTCTACCTCTGGTTGACGAGAATCTAAATTCAAATGACACAAAGGACATGGTGTGACAATACAATCAGCACCATTATTTAAAGCTTCTTGGATGTGATTTCCCGCCATTTGGAAAGATTCGGTTGTCGCATAGCTAGATAAAGGCCAACCACAGCATTGAGTTCTGCCACGATAATATACAGGTGTCGCCCCTACTGCCCGAAATACATTTTCCATTGCTTCGGGTTTAAAAGGATCATCATAGGGCATGGATTTCTGAGCGCGAAGCAGATAACAGCCATAGAAAGCTGCACATTTTAATCCACTTAATTTCTTGGTAACACGCTGAGTAATTTCCTCTAAACCATAATCTGTGACTAAAGCATAAAGAAGATGTTTAACTTCTGTACTCCCCCGATAAGGAGAACAGCCTTCTTTTTCTAATAAACCATTAACCTTATTCACGTAATCAGGATTTGTTGATTGACATTCTTTTAATCGTTCATCAACATGACCAATAACACCTTGACAAGTGCTGCAATGGGTAAGTAAAGGGAGATTTAATGATTCTGCTAACGCGATATTTCTGGCATTAACGGTATCTTCTAGTAGTTGAGAATCTTCTTTAAATGTGCCTGAACCACAGCAAGAGGCTTTTTTCAGTTCAACCAATTCAATACCCAAGGCTTGAGTGAGAGATTGAGTTGATATATACAGTTCCCTACAAGCCCCTTGAGCTACACAGCCTGGATAGTAAGCGTATTTTAGCGGTTTAGATAGCATAAAAGTATAGTTGGTTTATTGTTTAGAGGTGATGAGGATTGATTAATTGGGTGGTTACTGTGGTTATTAAACCTTTATCTCTCATTTCCAGGATCTCCTTCATCTTTAATCCTCAGTTTTAATGATAGAACCTATACTCAGGTTCACCCTTTCCGATAAGATGTATATGCCCAAAAAAAACTTTGTTCATTTAGAGCAAATCATAGCAACTTGTTAAGGACTTTTATTTATGAGCCAAGCAGCAACTTTTGAAAAAGTTAAAAAAATTATCGTTGAGCAACTTAGCATAGAGGATGCGGATACGGTTACACTAGAAGCCAATTTTGTTGATGATTTAGGGGCTGATTCCCTAGATACAGTGGAGTTAGTTATGGCTTTGGAAGAAGAATTTGATATCGACATTCCTGATGAAGCGGCTGAAAAAATTAAAACTGTTCAAGACACTGTGGATTATATCTCTAGTCACGCTACTGCATCTCCATAGGCAAATTTTGATTCAGCATTGACGGGTTTAAACAAATACTTTAAGAGTATACAAATTAACTGGATAAACCCGTCCTTAGATGAGTGTTAAGTGTCTAAACTGTAAGTTTGACTTCAAAAAAAGCACCAAAAGTCCATAATATTGAGCAAACAGTATAGTCTTAACTAAGAATACTTAACTCGGAACTCAGCCCTCTTAATTGTTTCCCCCTGCTGCTTTTTCGCCATATTTAATGCAATCATGACAGACTATAAACGTAACCGCGTTGTTGTAACAGGTGTGGGCGCGATTACACCCATTGGTAACACACCAGCCGAATATTGGGAAGGATTATTAAGCGGACGAAATGGGATTGACTATATCACCGCCTTTGATGCTTCTAAACATAGTTGCCGCATTGCGGGTGAAGTCAAAAACTTTGATCCACACACTTACTTAGATCGCAAAGAAGCCAAGAGGATGGATCGGTTTGCCCAATTGGGTGTATCAGCAGCTAAACAAGCTATTGCTGATTCAGGTTTAGTAATTGATGATCTCAACGCTGAACAAGTTGGTGTAATTATCGGTTCGGGAATTGGTGGAATTAAAGTTTTAGAAGACCAACAAACCATTTACTTAGATCCTAATAAAGGTCCTAGTCGTTGTAGTCCCTTCATGATTCCCATGATGATCGCCAATATGGCAGCAGGATTAACAGCAATTCATACTGGGGCAAAAGGTCCAAATTCCTGCTCTGTAACAGCTTGTGCTGCGGGTTCTAATTCTATCGGCGATGCTTTTCGTCAAATTCAAGGCGGATATGCCACAGCCATGATTTGCGGTGGCTGTGAAGCCGCAGTTACACCCCTGTCAGTGGCAGGATTTGCGGCTGCTCGCGCCCTGTCCACCCGCAATGATGATCCGGCTCATGCTTGTCGTCCCTTTGATCGTGATCGTGATGGCTTTGTCATGGGTGAAGGAGCAGGAATTTTAATTCTCGAAGAATTAGAACACGCCCTCAGCCGGGGCGCAAGGATTTATGGGGAAATTGTTGGTTATGGGATGACCTGTGATGCTTATCACATGACTTCTCCTGTTCCCGGTGGTTTAGGTGCAGCCAGAGCGATTGAGTTAGCTTTAAAAGATGCGTCACTGACACCGGAAATGGTTAGTTACATCAATGCTCATGGAACTAGTACATCAGCTAATGATGTGAATGAAACCGCGGCGATTAAGAAAGCTTTGGGAGATCATGCGTATAAAGTAGCCATCAGTTCTACTAAATCCATGACAGGACACCTGTTAGGCGGTTCTGGTGGGATTGAAGCTGTAGCGACAATTTTAGCGATCGCTCATGATCAAATTCCCCCCACCATCAACATCGAAAATCTTGATCCAGAATGTGATCTAGATTATGTCCCCCATACCAGTCGCGCTCAAGTAGTAGAGGTAGCTCTATCTAATTCCTTTGGCTTTGGTGGTCATAATGTTACCCTAGCCTTCAAGAAATTTAATCCCTAAAGATACTTCCTAGTCAGGTATTAGGTGACAGGTGACGTTAATAACCTAATCACCCATTACCACGACTTGTATTATTGATCCCCAAATAATTTTGCTAGTGGTTAGCTTTTAAAGAAGTGAACCTGTGGCAAGTATGATAGAGATCATTCCTAACTGAACAGTTAGTTTAGGATAACCAAATTATCGGCTTTATTCATCACCAAGAACTCAGAATATCCCCCTTGTCCATTGACAATTGGGAATGAGATGATGAAGAAAGTGGGATCACTTTATAATGACCCCAGCAAGAAAAAGCTAAAAAGAGTCCTAACCCGTCGTTAACAATAAAGAGATTATGGCTGTTGCAACCCAATCCATCCAAGAACTTTGTATTAATTCGATCCGCTTTTTGGCTGTAGATGCCATAGAAAAATCTAAATCAGGACACCCAGGACTACCGATGGGCGCGGCTCCAATGGCTTTTGTGCTTTGGGATAGCTTCATGCGCTATAACCCCAAAAATCCCCAGTGGTTCAACCGCGATCGCTTTGTTTTGTCCGCTGGTCATGGTTCAATGTTGCAGTATGCCCTACTGTACCTAACAGGCTACGATAGCGTTACCATAGACGACATCAAGCAATTTCGTCAATGGGGTGCTAAGACCCCAGGCCACCCCGAAAACTTTGTCACAGCCGGTGTAGAAGTTACAACAGGCCCCTTAGGTCAAGGAATTGCCAATGCAGTTGGTTTAGCAGTAGCCGAAGCACACCTAGCTGCTAAGTTTAACAAGCCTGATGCCACAATTGTTGACCACTACACCTATGTAATTCTTGGTGATGGTTGCAACATGGAAGGTATTTCCGGTGAAGCTGCTTCTATTGCCGGACACTGGGGATTAGGTAAACTCATTGCTCTTTATGACGACAACCACATCTCCATTGATGGTTCTACAGATGTAGCTTTCACTGAAGATGTTTCTAAACGCTTTGAATCCTACGGTTGGCACGTTCTCCACGTTAAAGATGGTAACACCGATTTAGCCGGAATTGCCCAAGCCATTGAAGCCGCAAAAGCTGTCACCGACAAACCCACCATGATTAAGGTGACAACCACCATTGGTTATGGTTCTCCCAACAAACAAGATACCGCTGGTATTCACGGTGCGGCTTTGGGTCCAGAAGAAACCATCGCCACCCGCAAAAATTTAGGTTGGGAATATGACGCTTTTGTAGTTCCTGAAGATGCCCTTAATCATACTCGCAAAGCAGTAGAACGCGGTGCTGGTTACGAATCCGCATGGAACACAGTTTATGCTGGTTACAAAGCTAAATACCCCCAAGAAGCGGCTGAATTTGACCGTTTCATTAGCGGCAAATTACCAGAAGGTTGGGATCAAGTATTACCTACCTACACAACCGAAGATAAAGCATTACCTACCCGTAAACACTCAGAAAACTGCCTCAACAAACTAGGGGCTGTTTTACCTGAGTTAATTGGTGGTTCTGCTGACTTAACCCACTCCAACCTCACCGAACTCAAAGGCGCTGGGGATTTCCAAAAAGGACATTTCGCTAACCGTAACATCCACTTTGGGGTACGGGAACACGCAATGGGTGCAATCTGTAATGGTATGGCATTGCATAACTCAGGTTTGATTCCTTACGGTGCAACCTTCCTAATCTTTACCGATTATATGCGGGCTGCGATTCGTTTGGCTGCTCTTTCCGAAGCTGGTTCAATTTGGGTCATGACTCACGACTCCATTGGCCAAGGTGAAGATGGTCCTACTCACCAACCCATTGAAACTCTCGCTTCTTTGCGGGCTATTCCTGATTTAACCGTAATTCGTCCCGCTGACGGAAATGAAACCTCTGGTGGTTACAAAGTCGCAATTGAGAAGTCTAAAGCAAACGCTTCTACTTTATTGGCGTTCACTCGTCAAAACGTTCCTAACTTAGCAGGTACATCCATTGCAGGTGTCGCTAAGGGTGCGTATACAATTGTTGATTCTGAAGGTACACCAGATATCATCTTGATTGGTACTGGTTCAGAAGTCAGTCTCTGCGTTAGTGCAGCGGAAAAATTAACTGCGGTCGGTAAGAAGGTTCGCGTTGTTTCTATGCCTTCTTCAACCTTGTTTGACACACAAGATGCAGCTTACAAAGAATCTGTTCTTCCTAAAGCTGTTACTAAGCGTCTATCTGTAGAAGCTGCTAGTAGTTTCGGCTGGCACAAATATATCGGTAGCGAAGGCGACACTGTAAGTATTGATACTTTTGGTGCTTCTGCTCCTGGTGGTATTTGTTTGGAGAAGTTTGGCTTCACTGTTGATAATGTTTTAGCTAAAGCTGAGGCTTTGTTAGGTTAATTATCACAGGATATTTTCTGATTTTGTGGGGTGGGCTGTAAAAGCTCACCTTTTTTTTGTGGAAAAAGTTAATCTATGATTTCTAAAAAATAATTTAAATAAATAAACGAACCACAGAGGCACAGAGAACACAGAGGGAGGAAAAATAGAAATATTGTTTAAGAGCCAAATTCATTGATTCTTGTAAATATCCTAATGCAGATAAAACTTCGATGTATTCATCTTTAATTGATACTGTTACCATTGTCTTTACCTCATCATTAAGTTATTTAGATATTTTGTTATATTTTTAGAGGAAATTTCATGAACATTAACAAAAATGAACTTACACGAGTATAACATTAGTGTATGATAGAATATTACTAATATCACAATAATTAACTCTCTGTTGATATTATGCAAACACAAACACGGTATTACAGCCCAGAAGAATATTTAGAACTAGAAGAGAAAGCAGAATATAAAAGCGAATACCGAGACGGAGAAATTATCCCTATGACTGGAGGAACAACAAATCATAATAAAATAGCAGGTAACTTTTATGCTTATCTGAAATTTGCGTTAAAGAAGAAAAATTATGATGTGTATATTGGTGATGTGCGTTTGTGGATACCGCGTTATCGTCAACATACATACCCTGATATCATGGTAATTCAAGGAGAACCTATTTACACAGGTGCAAATACAACTACTGTCATGAATCCTTTATTAATTGCTGAAGTTTTATCTAAATCAACTAGCAATTATGACCAAAGTGATAAATTCATGTACTATCGTTCTATCCCTGAATTTAAAGAATATATTTTAATTAATCAATATCAATATCATGTTATGCAATATGTGAAAACCGACGATAGTAAATGGATATTCACAGAATTACAGTCTGAATCGGATATTTTGACATTAGAAACAATAGATTTTCAGATTGCTTTGAGTGACTTATATGAACAGGTCAATTTTACACAAGTTAATGAAAATGAATAATTAAGAGAACTCTATTTTCTGCTATATACTAAACACGCTTGGGAAATTAACTTTTACAAGATTAGGAAAAACCTAGATTTGTAGGGGTTTAGCAGTGCTAAACCCCTACTATAGAATCACACGATTAAGACGTTTTGAATATAAATTAGTCCGTGAGTTGCCCAAACTTGCTCATGTTTACATATAATTTATTATAAGAACAGTATTAAATTAATATCGCAAAAATTACCTAAAGTTATGAAACAAAGGTTATTTAGTCAAGGGTGGATAGGGTTGACGCAAATTGTTATTCTCGCTTCCTTGACAGCATTAACGACAATTGCGACTACCAACCAACCCAGCCACGCTAAAGGTGAGACCTTTTACTGTGGCAAAAGTAAAGGTATACCTGTTACCTTTGTCCGTACTCAAGATAGTAGAAAAGTAACAATAGTTCGCTGGACTTCTAATGCTTACTTTCCACCACCTTGGACTGCTCAACGTCGTTGTGACGAAGTATCGCGCAGATTTCAAAGGAGTAATGACAACGGTACTCTGAAAAATATCACCACTGGGACGCTCAGAGGTGAACCAGTTGTTTGTGCTGGTACTAGCCAAAATACTGCTTGTACAAGTAATAATTTATTATTTACTCTCAAACGTGGAGTTAATCCCAGTGCTACTCTCCGCAGACTCTTAGACCGTCGGGGTTTAGCTGCTGGTAAGACAACAGTCGATGAAAGTGCAGGTGACGCAATTAATATTGACTTCCAGCTTTACCTGGATAATGCCACAGTTGAACCGGATTAAATTAACATGATTTGGCGGATATTAAAATTTGTCGCCTGTATTGGCGGTTTGTCAATGTTGCTTTCAAGTTCGGCGGAAAGTATCAGTATTTCCGCCAAAAAAACTAGCATAACACAATCGCCAATTCCATTATCAGCAGCACAGTTGCAGGAAAAAGCGGCCGCTATGACTGTCAAGATATTATCAACAGATTTTTTGGGTTCAGGAATATTACTAAATAAACAAAATTCAGTTTATACAGTATTAACAAATGCCCATGTTTTGCGAGCAGATAATCCACCCTATCGTATTCAAACACCAGATGGGGAAATCTATCAAGCAGATGTACAAAAAAATGTAAATTTTCACAATTATGATTTGGCAATATTGCAATTTTCGACTATTAAAAAAATCTATTCTGTTGCAAATTTGGGTACTGTTCCCAAAATAGGAGATCAGGTATTTATTGCCGGGTTTCCTATGGAAGAAGAAAGCGAAAAAATCAGCTTTGTATTTATTGGTGGTAAGGTATCTTTGATATTATCAAAAGCTTTAGAGGCTGGTTATCAGGTGGGCTATACAAATCGTTTAGAAAAGGGGATGAGTGGCGGTGCTTTATTGAATAAACAGGGTGAGGTTGTGGGTGTGAATGGAATGCACGCTTATCCTTTATGGGATATTCCCTCTGTGTTTTTGGATGGTTCGCAAGCAGAGGAAAAATTACATCAGGAAATTGTGCGTTTAAGTTGGGCTATACCAATAGATAGGGTTGTGCAAATGATGGGGAAATTCGAGATATCTAATTCGGATTTCGTTATAAACATAAACCGCCCCGAACTCAAGTTCAGGGCTAATAACTAAAGTCCGTTAAAACGGACTAGAAATTTCTTTTAGTCGTCTTTAGACGACTTTCGCTATTAGACTCAGAATTCATTCTGAGGCGGGCTGGTTTTCACATTGCAGCAAGTTTATTATCCCAGATTTTGAAAGAGGAGAAAAAATCAATGAATTATAAATACACAATTCCAGCAGCACTAATAGGGGTATCAATCGCCCTAGTACAGCCGCAAATAGCCTTCGCACTATCTTCCGGTGAAGTGGCAAAAATGGCTAAACAAATCACTGTTTTAATTGATAGTAAAAGTCCCGGTTCAGGGGTAATTGTTAAGCGTTCAGGCAATACTTACACCGTTCTCACTGCGAGTCATGTTGTCGCTGGTAAAAATAAAGCCGAAATAGTCACTCCAGATGGTAAACGCTACCAACTCAACTACAGCACTGTTAAACCTCTACCAGGAGTAGATTTAGCTACTTTTCAATTTACTAGCAGCAATAATTACGCAGTTGCTAAAATCGGTAATTCTGATCAATCTCCAGAAGGAACAATCGCCTATGTAGCAGGATTCCCAAAAGCCAAAGCTGCTTCTATTTCTAGTTCAATTTACAATTTCACCGATGGGAAAATTACCGCAAATGCTTCCAGACCACTTAAAGATGGCTATGCCTTGGTGTACAGCAATATTACATTACCAGGGATGAGTGGTGGACCTGTGTTTAATGAGCAAGGGGAATTAATAGGAGTTCATGGAAAAGGAGATGAATCAGAAGCAGAGATAGCAACTTCAAAGATTAATCTTGAAGTTGCTTATGTGAAATCAGGTTTTAATTTGGGGATTCCTATTAATACTTTTTTGAGACTATCGGCTAAATCTGAGGTAGACGTGGGTGTGACTCCACCTCCAGAGAGAGTATCAACTGCACCGAAAGCTGATGATTTCTTTATTCTGGCTGCGGATAAGTATGCAAAAGGAGATAAGCAAGGAGCAATAGCTGATTACACCCAAGCTATTAAGATGAATCCTAATCTTGCTGAACTTTACAACAACCGGGGTGCTGCTCGTTATGATTTAGGAGATAGGCAAGGAGCAATAGCTGATTTAAATCAAGCTCTCAACATTAATCCTAACTTTGCCGAAGTCTACAAAAACCGGGGTGTAGCCCGTGCTAAATTAGGAGATAGGCAAGGAGCAATAGCAGATTACAATCAAGCTCTCAGTATTAATCCTAACTTTGCCAACGCCTACAAAAACCGAGGTGTAGCCCGCTATGAATTGGGAGATAGGGAAGGAGCAATAGCAGATTACAGCCAAGCTCTCAACATTAATCCTAACTTTGCCGAAGCCTACAGCAACCGAGGTGTTACTCGTTCTGATTCAGGAGATAGGCAAGGAGCAATAGCAGATTACAACCAAGCTATTAGCATTAATCCTAACTTTGCCGAAGCCTACAGCAACCGAGGTGTTACTCGTGCTAAATTAGGAAATAAAGAAGGAGCAATAGCAGATTACAATCAAGCTCTCAACATTAATCCTAACTTTGCCGAAGCCTATTATGGAAGGGGTGCTACCCCA
>NZ_VIKZ01000022.1:0-9372 GCF_009711985.1 Dolichospermum sp. UHCC 0260
GTGCGCGAACTTCGTTATCTGTGGTTTGGCTAAAATCGTCGTACCATAAACCAATTGCAGACATTACTTCTGGACATTGCAAACAAACTACATCATCCACTTCTAAACGCAATTCTTCACAAGTATTTAGGGGTGCAACTGGAACAGCCACAATAATTTTTGTCGGCTGTTGTTGGTGGATAATAGTGAGGGCAACCCGCATGGTTGCACCAGTAGCAATCCCATCATCTATGACAATAACCGTTTTATTTTTAACATTAATTGCTGGTTTATCACCGCGATAAACCTGATTCCGGCGCTTTAATTCTCGCAATTCCTGGTTAACAACTTGGGTAATTTTTTCTTGATCTATTCCCAAGAAATCAATTATATCTCGGTTGAAAACAATAATATTTTCCGAAGCAATTGCCCCCATAGCCAGTTCTTTGTGTCCAGGTACACCGAGTTTTCTGACTATGCACACATCCATGGCCGCATTCAAAATTTTAGCAACTTCAAAGGCTACAGGGACACCACCACGAGGCAAAGCTAGTACCAAGACATCCTCAAGGTTACTATATGCTTGTAAATGTTGAGCTAACATTTGACCAGCTTGAATGCGGTTAGAGAATTTTTTGCTCATGAGACTTTCACTATTTTCTTGAAAGCAATTTCAACTTGTGCATACTCATTAACCAACTGTGACACCAATTCTACAACCCCTTCTAGATTGCCACTCTTCCCTTTTGATTCTAACTCTAAACAAAGCTGATGGAGATTCATCGCTCCCAAAGAGGCACTGCTAGACTTTAAGCTGTGGGCTTTTTTGTCGAGGGTATCAGCGTCTTCATTGGTGACAGCTATTTGAATCGCAGCGACAATTTTCGGAGATTCCACTAGATAACAGTTGATTATTTTCACCAAAACTTCCTGATCACCTTCTAGCATATCCAGTAAGGATTCTAAAACCTGAGTATCTATTGAAGACATGTAAACTTTAATATTTTGATTTTATATTGTGGCAATTGCCATTAAACATGAGTTTTTTCTGTTCCCTCTGAATGATAAATAACGTAGCGATTGCGTCCTGTTTCTTTTGCCCGATAAAGAGCTTCATCTGCCTTAGCAATGAGAAATTTTGCAGAACCGCTGGCTTGAGGAATAATAGTCGCAATCCCCAGACTCAGGGTCAGGTATGAACTAATTTGAGAACTTTTATGAATCAAACCCTTACTGCGGATAGATGAGAGAATTATTTCTGCAATACAAATTGCCCCAGCTATATCTGTATGCGGTAAAACTAAAGCAAATTCTTCACCACCATAACGAGCGGCTAAATCTCCGGGACGTTGGGCTACTTGATAGAGAATTTGAGCAACTTCTTTTAAACATTCATCTCCAGATTGATGTCCATAAGTATCATTATAATTCTTGAAAAAGTCTATATCACAAAGAATCAAAGATAAAGGCACTTTTTCTCTTTCTAAGCGTTTCCATTCTCGCTCTAAAACTTCATCAAAGGAGCGACGATTAGGAATTTGAGTCAAACCATCTATACTTGCTAGTTGTTGTAATTTCTGGTTAGCTGCTTCTAATTGTTGATATAGTTCTGCTTGCTGAATAGCCATGACTAATGGATTTGTTAGTTGTGTTAGCAAATCAATATCCGATTTAGCCCATCTGCGTGGTTGAGAACATTCATAAACTACCAATAATCCCCAAATACTGTTTTCCTGTTGAATGGGGACAACTAAATTGGCTTTCGCTTGTAATTGACTCAGTAAATCAATATGACATTGGGAAAGCCCAGCATTATCAATATCTTCGATCACATAAATATTACTTTGCCGATAGTCGTAACCACATTGATCAGAAAAGTAAGTATCTTGAAATACTCTTCCTAACATAGAATCCCATTCAGCGGCTACAGATTCAACTATGACATATCCACTCCCATCTGGATGAAACCGATAGACAATGACACGATCAGTTTTTAATAATTTACGGACTTCGATAGCAGTTGTACTCAGAATTAGTTCTAAGTTTAAAGATGTGCGGATTTTTTGGGTAATTTTAGCGATTAGCTGCTCTTGTTCAATCTTATACTGTAATTCTTTCATAGTCCAGTGCATTTGGAGCAAGCGGCGGACTCTTTGTCTTAAAACTGCCCAGTGAATCGGTTTAGTAATATAGTCAGCAGCACCAACAGAAAATGCTTTATCTACGGAATCTTGGTCATTTAGTCCTGTAATCATTAATACAGGAATGTTAGGATCAAATGTGTGTAGCTGATCGCAGCAAGTAAAACCATCCATTAATGGCATTATTGCATCTAGAAGCACGATATCTGGCTGTAAAGTCATGACAATATTTAGGGCAATTTTGCCATTACCTGCTACGATCACTTGATATCCCTCTTTTTCCATCGCATAACGTAATTGCATTTGTATAACTAAGTCATCATCTACAATTAATACTAATGTGTTGTTTATGTGAATAGAGGAAGTCACTATCTATAATTTCCTTGCTGAACTTGAACTGAAACTATACACACATTATGACTTGAGTTGAGTAGCCCCAGAATCAAAACAGACATAATACTCAATCCAATTGGCAATGATCTTAGCCGAAACATGGTCAAAATCAGTAATGGGACAGAATTAATTATACAACTGATTTTTCTGTTCCCTCTTCCCTTTTTTTTGTAAATATAATCAATTTTACCAAAATGGAAACCATCACATTAGGAAAAAATGGTCTAGCTGTTCCCCCTCTTTGTATCGGTACATGGGCTTGGGGTGATAAAGTATTTTGGAATTATGGCAACGGCTATGGTGAAGAACAGTTACAAGCGGCTTTTAATGCAGCTTTAGATGCTGGTATCACCTTCTTTGATACGGCAGAAGTTTACAGTTTAGGACTTTCGGAACAGTTTTTAGGAAAGTTCATGAAACAAAGCTCCCAAAAGGTACAAATTGCCACGAAGTTTGGCCCCTTACCTTGGCGTTGGGATGGTAAATCTGTATCTGACGCTTTAACGGCTAGTCTCCAACGTCTCCAAGTTGAGAAAATTGAATTATACCAAGTTCATTGGCCTTTTGCTTTCTTTTTGACTCAAGAAACTCTCATGAATACCCTCGCAGATGAAGTGAAACGGGGGAGAATCGGCGCAGTAGGTGTGAGTAACTATTCAGCAGCCCAAACGCGAGAAGCACACCAGATATTAGCCGCTAGGGGCGTACCTTTGGCTGTAAATCAGGTACGTTATTCTCTACTAACGCGCCAAATAGAAGGTAAAGGTATTTCCCAAACAGCCCGTGATTTAGGTGTAACTATTTTAGCTTATAGTCCCCTAGCCCAAGGATTGCTCACAGGTAAATATACACCCTCTTATAAGCCTCAAGGTGCAAGAAGCATAGATCCGCGATTTAGTCAAGATGGTTTAAATAAAATCGCCCCTGTTTTATCTCTATTACGAGAAATTGGTGAAAAATACGATCGCACTCCTGCCCAAGTATCCTTAAATTGGTTAATAGCCCAAGGTAATGTCATTCCCATTGCTGGAGTCAAAACCGCTGAACAAGTTAAACAAAATGCAGGGGCTTTAGGGTGGAAAATGACTCAAGATGAAATTGCTGAATTAGAGAAAATCACTCGTCCTTGGTTACATTAAGGTAAGCTCATATCCTGCACATTCAAAGCGTATAATTTAAACCGTTCTAAATCTGCTTGAATTGTGGACTCCACCACCTTTCCTAAAAACAAATTATCCATAAGTTTACCAATCAAGCCAGGAATAGCATAGGAAACCGTCATTTTCACAATACTAAGATCATGACGATCATAAAAGCGAATTGCTCCTTGATTTGGTAAACCATCAACCGATTCCCATTGAATAATTTGATAAGGAATTATTTTGGTAATTCGAGATTTCCACGTAAAATCTAACCCTCCTGTACTCAGTTTCCATAGAGAAATTTCCGGGTTATCTTCAGTAATTTTGACTGAATCAATCCATTTCATCCATTTAGGCATTTGCTCTAAATCAGACCACAATCCCCATGCTAATTCTATGGGAACTTCAACTTCTACCTGGACACTATGTTCTAACCATTCACTCATAGGATTTTAGATTTTAGATTGATTATTTATTGAGTATTCTTCCCAATCCCCAATCCCCAATACAAATCAGTTAAGCATTTTTTTCTTCTCTCTGTGTCCTCTGTGCCTCTGTGGTTAGTTAAAAAAAGAATTTTAGGGCTTACTAAACCGTATTTATAGAGCCAGTCCCTACTTCTTCACATTTTCGAGAATTACCTTAGCCGCACGTTTTCCAGAAACCGTTGCCCCTTCCATGCTGTCAATATAATCTTGTTGAGTATAACTCCCAGCTAGGAAAAAGTTAGGAATAGGTGTTTTTTGATCGGGACGGTACGCATCCATTCCTGGTGCTTCTCTATACAAAGATTGAGCCAATTTAACCACACTGTACCAAGTCATGTTTAAATCTCTTGACGAAGGGAACAGGTCATGCACTTGTTTAAGGACGTGGTGAGCAATTTCTTCATTATTTTGCTTAATAAAAGGATCACCCGGTGTCAATACCAGTTGCAACAATGAACCCTCCCCAGGACGATAATAATCTGCGGGACTAGTTAAAGCCAAATCCGCAAAACAGGAAAAATCAGCATCAGCAGTATACAACAAATTATCTATCCCAGTCGCATGATTTAGCTGTTTGCGTTTTTCCTCATCTCCCAGTTCTGTCACCCAACCATCAAAGCGTAGCTGCACTGTAGCGACTGGAACAGCATCTAACTTATAAATGTTATCAAATTCTGGCCATTTCCGCCAAGGTTGGGGTAAAACTCGCTGAATCCCTGGAACATCACAAGCACAAAGATAAGCGTCAGCGGTAATTACTGCTTCTGTGTCACCTTGGGCAACTAATATACCAGTAACGTGAGTTTCGTCGCCAGACTCAGCAAACTGAATTTCTCGGACTTGACGACGGGTGTGTATTTTTGTGCCTCTTTCTTCCAAGTATTTAACAATAGGTTTGTGTAAATATTCGTGAGGTGAACCTTCCAGCATTCGCAGAATTGAAGCTTCTGTTCTGACTGCAAAAAACTGGAAAATTGTCAACATACATCGGGCGGAAATATGATCACAATCTATAAATCCCAGGGCGTAAGCAATAGGATTCCAGAGACGTTTAATGCTACCTTTACTACCACCGTGACTATAGAACCAGTCAGAAAAACTGATTTTATCTAATTTGCGAATAGTTTTCATTGCCCCATCAAAGTCTACCAAACCTTGAACTATGGGGCTAGTACCCAGAGCGATCGCATTTTGGAATTTATCCCGTAATGAAAGTTGGGAAGTAGTAAAAAACGCCTTTAATCCGTTAAAAGGCGCACCAGTAAAAAAGCGAAAATCTAACGCCCCAGTTTGTCCACCTTTATTGATAAAAGTATGACTATGTTCTTTGAGGCGTAAATTATCCCCAGCCCCCACTTTCTCCATCAATGCAAACAGATTGTAGTAGCAGCCGAAAAAGACGTGCAGCCCCATTTCAATATGATTGCCGTCACCATCTACCCAACTGCTGACTTTACCACCCACAAACGGACGAGACTCGAAAATTTCTACCTCACAGCCCGCATCTACTAAATCTACAGCAGTTGCTAACCCAGCTAATCCCGCACCCACAATTGCAACGCGCATTCCCTCGTTCCTTGTTCAGTTTCTTTACAAATTGTAACTGAATTGGTGACTGGTTAGTTGTCAGTAGGGGCGAAGCATTTGGAAGATAAATTATCGGTCATTGCCAAAAATAGTTCTCCAAATGCTTCGCCCGTACAGTTGCCAGTTGTCAGTTGCAAAAGAATATTTCTCTCCCCTGCCCCCTGCCCCCTGCTTCCCTGCCCTCTATCACCCTCCTGCCACTTCTTCCCCCTGGGGTAAACTTCTAATCAGTTCTCGAATTACATCTGTTGCTGGTCTGCCTGTCTGTTGACAATATTTTTCTAGTTTCTCTGCTTCTTGTGTTGCGAGATTAACTGTTATGCGTTTAACTGCCCATTTTTTATTTGTCATTATCATGCACTTTGCTGTATATTAACTTGATTTAGAAAGTTCGGTCACTCAAAACAAAAATGATACTATGAAAGTTAGTCGGAATTAACAAGGTAACAAAAACACTAATCTTATTTAAAATTTTCAGTTTGTCAACTACCTACCAAAATTTTTTTTGCGATGATTTTGCTTGAATACGGGAAATTTCTGGAGATTTGCACCATGAGTGTATTTTATACCAATTTAAGATGAAGCTGTATTGAATCAGATTTCTAGAATTATTGACCGCGGATAAAGACGGATGAATTCATGGATTTTATGATTCTGTGCAGCCTCTCATCAAGTTGGTATTAGATATCCTGTAATTTAATTCATAAATTTTAGGTATATCTATTTTTTTAGTCAAGTGTTTCTAAGTTTAATTCTTCCGAGGAAAGTACATTAGCTTCTAATAGAGCCATCATATCTCGTAATTGAGGATTACCACGAGCAGTCCCGGTCAATCCTTTGGCAATAATTAAACCGCAATGGCCTTTGGTATTTTTACACCGCTGATGCCATTTTTTCTTAGCTTCTATGTGAACTGGATCATCATCTAAAAATTGCCCAAACAAAAATAATTCATTATTATGTGTTTGCAATAAACCTAAGTCATAGAGATCATCATCCACAGGATCGGTTACCGTATGAAAACAGATGGCGTTTAATCCTCCAGCAGCTTGAATATTTTCAATAATTCCTTTAGCTTTAGGGCGAGAGGTTTGAATGACAATTACAGGTAAACCGTCCCCTTTTAGTTCAAATTCCCCTGCTGCTTGGTAATTAGGCGCTTGACGCAGGTAATTTAATGTTTCCCAGGGTAATACTCCCAAACTCATGAAAGCATCTTCAGGGATTAAGTCGTCTCTGAGGGCTTCAAAGATGGAATCATCTTCATCTTCATCATCTTCGTCATCTAAATCAAAACCAGCCATTTCTTCTAATTCTGCTGTCAATTCTGGCATAGTAGAAACGGTGACAGTTAAAGATTTACGCCTTTTGTCGGTTTCTGGTAGGGAAATTCGATAACGTTGACTCAGGGTAAGAAAATCTTCGTCGTATAATTGCCGATGGTGGTCATGCAGAAACCGCAATAAACTTTCTACAGCAACAAAAGTTAGTAGTGCTTCTTCTTCATACAAAACGGAACGTAATCCTTCTAGGGGATGAATATTTCCGAAGGTAGGTTCAATTTCTGAAAGTGGCATTTGTGCCAAATTTCCTAGATCATCATCTTCGTTTTCGTGCAAGGAATCAAAGGTGAGAAATAAACAATCTTGTTTGAGGAAGGCTTCTTCTAAATCTTGCTGAAGTTCATCTTCATCAGCTAAAACAGCAGCCCGAAACCGCTTGAGGGAATCTTCCGAACGATAAAACAAAATTCCATATTCAATTCCTAGCATTCCCATGACTGAGGCATAGAGTTTCTCTACATCCCATTGATTAATCTCTATGGATAAAATTTGCTGTTCTTCTAAAAATCTCCAAGGGGCAGATTGCCAAACTTCTAAGGCTTTATCATGGAGGAGTTGGGCGTATTTGGGTGGTAAATCGGGAATTTGGCTATCAATGACTTCGGCAAAAGAACGAAATAGTTCGTCAATTATGGGTAATTCTGGTACGTAGTCAATGGCAATATCTAAGTCTTGCAAGACTCCGCGCAGGTAAAATTGAATTTCCCGGTCGCGGACAACTATTCTTTGCGGTCTACCGGGTTTGGCTGGACTTTGGGGATGTTCTATTGCCTGCATGAGGGTACGCACAATGGCTTCTGGTCCCAGGGCGGGATCTACCATGTCCATGCTTCTCACAATGCCTTCTGAGGCATCTACCCAAAGAATACAATCTCCTTTGGCATCTGGGTCTGTAAAGGGGGTGTGTGGTGATGACAATGGACGGCGATCGCCCTCCCATACAGAAGGAATCTGGGGTAATTTCTGCAACCGACGACTGGTAGAGCGATTAAAACTTGTCATAGAGTAAGTGAATCAAAACAAAGCGATTGAAAATTAGAGTTTTGGGAATGGTTAATCTTTCAACACACCGAACCCCTCAATTCTAGAATAAAAATCTGAGGTTGCTAATAAACACAGCAACAGTTGACACAAACAGGGATTATTCTAAAATTTTCTCCTATCTTTCCATCTTCCCATCTTCTTATGCTTTTTTGCCGTCGGAATGTCGCTAAAATGAATACAAAAACATTCATAGCAGCCCAGAGGTACGAGAATGCCTGATGGGGTATTGATAAAACTAGTTCAGGAGTTAAGAATTTATGACACAAGCAACTCAAACTCAACAACGGGGAATTCTATTATCTGAATCTGCATTGCGTCAGGTTAAGTCTCTTCAAGATAAGCAAGGGCAAGATCTATGCTTACGGGTGGGAGTTAGACAAGGTGGTTGTTCGGGAATGTCTTATATGATGGATTTTGAGGATGTCAGCAAGATTAACCCTGATGATGAGGTTTTTGATTATGATGGCTTCAAAATTATCAGCGATCGCAAAAGTCTCCTTTATCTTTACGGCTTAATGCTCGATTATAGTGATGCCATGATTGGTGGTGGTTTCCAATTTACTAACCCCAATGCTGCCCAAACTTGTGGTTGCGGTAAGTCTTTCGGCGTTTGACACTCCCCGGTCTAAAGACATTGACACCTAAAATTTTTTGGAATTTTCAGGTATCAATTCCGAGGTTTTCAGCATATTTTTTGATAAGTTAGGAGTCAGAAGTCAGAAGTCAATTAACAACTGACAACTGACCACTGACTAAGAACAACTGACAACTGACCACTGACTAAGAACAAATGACTAATACAATTGATTCCGTTGATTCCCTATTTGATAAAGGTTTAGAACGCTACAAGGCTGGAGAATCTGTAGAGTCACTGATTCCTGTATTTAAAGAGGTATGCGATCGCTCTCCTAAAGCCAGTTCAGCCTGGGTTTGTCTCGCTTGGTTATATCTTCTTGATAATAAAGGTAAATTGGCTTTCAACGCTGCTAATAAAGCTGTGAAACTCAATCCCCAAGATCCGCAAGGAAGAATTAATCTGGCTTTAGCTATGTTAGAAACAGGTCAAAAAGGTTTACGGGAACACATTGACTTTGCACAACAATTGATATTTGTCAATGAAGAATGGCAGGAAGAAGTTAAAAATAGCATTGAAGATGGTTTAACCAGAAACCCTGATTGGAAAAACTTAGCCAAAGTCAAAAAATGGTTATTTGAAAAATAGGGAATAGGGAACAGGGAGAAGATACTTCCAATT